>CAYMLN010000238.1:0-4848 GCA_964391045.1 uncultured Saprospiraceae bacterium | reverse complement strand
CGGCGAGGTCCGGTATGGTGGCGCTGACGTCCAGGGCATCGAAATCCTCCATGGGTGCATACCGTTGGTCTTCGGTGACGTAAAACCCGTATTGCTCCGGATTCGTCATGATCTCCTTGATCGCATAGATGCGGAATACGTACCGCGAGGTTTCTTCCGACAGGTGCAGGTCATAATACGTGTCGACCCGCTGCTGCGCGATGCGCTTTGCCAGGGCCGTCTCGCCCATGTTGTAGGCCGCCGCGGCCAGCGTCCAGGAGCCGAAGCGTTCCTTGAGCCGGAGAAGAAAGCGGCAGGCCGCGTCCGTCGATTTTTCAACGTGATAGCGTTCGTCGATCTCGTCCGAGATCTCGAGGCCGTAGGCCTCGGCCGCCGGCACCATGAATTGCCAGAGGCCCTTCGCGCCAGACGGGGAAGTGGCCATGCGCAGGTTGCTCTCGGCCACGCAGAGGTACTTGAAATCGTCCGGGATCCCGTATTGCGCCAGGATGGGCTCAATGACGGGGAAATAGCGATACGCCTGCTTGATGTTGAGCAGCGTTGCCGAATGTTGGTACGTGTTCACCAAGAGCTCACGGTCGTAACGTTCGATCGCATCGAAATTGTCCGCAGGAACCTGCTCACCGGCAAAGGTGAACGGCGCATCGAGGTCAAAGGCAGTGACCCGCTGGAAACCCGACGGCAAGACCGTCGCGCTGTCCGTGCTATCGGCGGTCTCCCGTCCGGCGAATGAACTGAAGAGCAGGATGCTCGTCATGCCGACAAGCAGCATGGAGAAGGTGAAAAGGCTGCGTTCCATTTTTGAAATATCGGGTTTTTCGGGAAAGGCCTTTCGGTGGGGTTCCCTGATTCAGTTAGCTTCGCCCATCATGTCGAATGCATCCGATACCGCGGCCCTGGAACGGGCAACCCGGCTCACCCGCCAGGTTGGCTTGTGGGCCGGCCCGGTGGCCTGCCTCCTGGTCGTGCTTTTGCTGCAGCCGGAAGGCATGGATCGGATGGCCGTAGTGGTTGCCGGCATGACGGTTTGGATCGCCCTCTGGTGGATCACCGAATGTGTGCCGCTACCGGTCACGTCGCTGCTCCCCATCTTGTTGTTCCCCTTGACGGGCGTCATGGACCTGGGCATCACGACATCGTCATACGCGCATCCGCTGGTCTTCCTCTATATCGGCGGTTTCCTGATCGCGATCGCGATCGAGAAGACGGGCCTGCATACGCGGCTGGCGTTGATGATCATCCGGGGCATGGGCATCCAGTTTCGCATGATCGTGCTCGGCTTCATGCTGGCCACGGCGTTCCTCTCCATGTGGATCTCCAACACCGCCACGGCCGTCATGATGCTGCCGATCGGCCTGGCCATCCTTCGGGTGGGCGAAGGCGACGAGGGCAGCGCGATGCGGAATTTCCGCAAGGCACTCATGCTGGGGATCGCCTACGCGGCTTCGATCGGGGGCGTGGCCACCCTCATCGGCACGCCGCCCAACGTGGTCATGTACGGGGTCGTGCGGGACATGTTCGAGACGGACATGTCGTTCATGTCATGGTTCGTCGTGGCGTTCCCGCTCGCGGCGGTCGTCCTGGCGTTCGCATGGTTCTATATGACGCGGATCGGCTTTCCGCTTGGACGGGATATCCTGCCTGGCGGTCGCGAGGCGATCGACCGACGGCTCACCGAGCTGGGCGGTTGGTCGCGCACAGAGCGGATCGTCGCCGTCGTTTTCGGCATGACGGCCGTGGCCTGGATCATCAGGTCATTCGTGCTCGAACGATTGTTGCCGGGGATCGATGATACGATCATCGCCATGGCCGGCGGCATCGTCCTCTTCCTGTTGCCCTCGGGACACAAGGACGGGCACGGCATCCTGCGGTGGGAAGATGCGGTCAGGTTGCCATGGGGTATCGTCCTCCTCTTCGGCGGCGGACTCGCGCTGGCGGAGGCTTTCGAAACCACCGGCCTCGCGGAATGGATCGGCGGGCGCATGTCGACGTTCTCCGCCATGGGGACCTTCATGATGATCCTGCTCATTCTGACCAGCGTTAACATCCTGACGGAATTCACTTCGAACGTAGCTACGGTCACGATGATCCTGCCTGTGCTGGCGCCGATCGCAGTGTCCGCGGGGATCCATCCGATCGCCCTCATGGCCGGCGCGACAATGGTCGCCTCCTATGGCTTTATGATGCCGGCCGGCACGCCGCCCAATGCCATCGTCTTCGGCACGGGGTACCTGGGCATACGCGACATGGTCCGGACCGGGGCGGTCCTGAATATCGTCAGCGTGTTGCTGATCACGGCGATCGTGTATTTCGTGCTGGGCCCGCTGTGGGGCCTGTAAGGGTCAGCCTTCGGTGATGGCCAGCATGTCCCGGCCGATGTCGGCCCGGTAGTATTTTCCTTCGAAGTCGATGGCGGCCGCGTTGACCAGGCTCTTCTCGATGGCACGACCCAGCGTGCTGCCCATGCTGGTTACCGCGATCACGCGTCCGCCGGCCGTGACGACCTCGTCGAGGTGAACGGCCGTGCCGGCATGATAGACGCGGCTGCCGTCCACATGGTCCAGTCCGAGGATGGTTTTCCCTTTCGCGTAGTCGCCGGGATATCCGCCGGAGACGAGCATGATCGTCACGGCATGGCGATCGTCCGTGTCAACATGCATGTCCTTCAGCGAGCCATTCCACGCAGCCAGGGCCAGTTCGACAAGATCCGAGCGGAGGCGGGGCATGACGACTTCGGTCTCCGGATCGCCCATCCGGCAATTGTATTCGATCACATAAGGGTCCCCGTCCACCAGGATGAGGCCGAAGAAGATGAACCCCTTGTAGTGCATGTTTTCCGCCTTGATCCCGCGGACCGTGGGGCCGATAATGCGGTCGCGGACCTTGGCCCAAACCGTTTCATCGACAAACGGCACCGGGGAGACGGCGCCCATGCCGCCGGTATTGGGTCCCGTATCCCCCTCGCCGATGCGTTTGTAATCTTTCGCTTCGGGCAAGAGGACATAGTCCTGCCCGTCCGTGAGGATGAAAACGGAAAACTCCGTGCCCTCCAGGAACTGTTCGACGACGACCTGATCCCCGGCGCGGCCAAATTTTCCGCTGAACATCCCGTCCAGTTCGGCCAGGGCCGCTTCATGCGTATCGCAGATCACCACGCCCTTTCCGGCGGCCAGGCCGTCGGCCTTGAGGACGATCGGGGTGGGGTGGCCGGCGACATACGCCATGGCCGCCTCGCGTTCGTCCCGCGTGAACGCCTTGTAACGCGCAGTGGGGATGTCATGCCGGCCCATGAACGCCTTGGCAAAGGCCTTGCTCCCTTCGAGTCGGGCGCCTTCGGCGGATGGCCCGATGATGGGGATGTCGGCCAGCTGCGGATCGGCGAGGAAGAAATCGACAATGCCGTCGACCAGCGGTGCTTCCGGACCCACGATCACGAGGCCGATTTGCAGGATGAGCACCGTGTCCCGGACAGCCGGGAAATCCATCGGGTCGACCGGAAGGTTGGTGGCGATGAGGGAGGTGCCGGCGTTACCCGGCGCGACGAACAGCCGGTTGCAGTGGGGGCTGGCGGCGATCTTGTCGGCGAGGGCATGCTCACGGCCGCCGCTGCCCAGGATGAGGATATTCATAGCGGGTAAAGATAGCAAGCGGAAGAGGGGCGGAACAACCGGCATTTGTTATATTTGCATTTTTTATAATATGTTTGAATACATCCGAGGCAAGCTCGTCAGTCGCCATCCCACGCACGCCGTCATCGAGGCGGGGGGGATCGGCTATCTCCTCCATATCACCCTGCACAGCTATGACCGCTTGCGGGAAGGCGAAGAGGTCAGGATGCTTACGTGGCTCCAGGTCCAGGAAGATGCCCAACGGTTGTGGGGTTTCTTGGACGGGCAGGAACGGGATGTATTTTTGCACCTTGTTTCCGTGTCGGGGATCGGTCCGAACACGGCCCGGCTCATCCTTTCCGGCATGACGGCGGACGATTGCAGGCAGGCTATCGTGATGGACAATGAGTTGGCATTCAGGCAAGTAAAGGGCGTCGGGCCCAAGACGGCCAAGCGGGTGATCATGGAACTCAAGGACAAGATCCTGAAGTCCTCGCCCGGCCTTGTCGAATCGGGCGGGACGGCCGGCCCGCGCGTCGAGGCAGTGGAAGAGGCCCTTTCGGCCCTCTTGACATTGGGTTTTGTGCGCAGCCAGGCCGAGAAGGCGCTGCAGCAGGCCCTCCGGGAGCTTGGGCGGGACGCGACGACAGAAACGTTGGTCCGCTCGGCCTTGCGGCTGTTATCGGCCTGATGCGATAAAATGTAATGCGGATTGGTACGTTATAGAACCTGATTTTCAGGACAACCCTGCCCGGAAGGGCCGAAAAGAGGGACCTTCGGGCGCCCTCGGATGCGTATAGAAGGTAGATTTTAATGAACAGAATCGCGGCGTATTTCCTGGGGGCGTCCCTGGCCTTGGCGTTTATCTTGTTGACGACAGGGCGGGCGGCTGCTTCCTATAACCTTCCCGACCCGTACCAATGGGTCGACCAGACGCCCGACCCCGACACCATCCCGCTCAACGACCGGTTTGGCAACTGGGTGGAGGATTCCATCCGCAATCCCTTCGACCTCTTCGACCCCAGCGCGATCGAGCGCCATGTCGAGTACGACCCGGCGACCGACAGCTATATCCTCACGGAAAAGATCGGCAACGAATATTACCGCCCGCCGACCTACATGACGTTCGAGGAGTATACGGAATGGAATGCCCGCCAGGAAGAGGACGCCTACTTCAAGCAACTCAACGGCGCGTCGGACGGACGGCGAAGTAAGGGCGGCAACATCGATCCGGTCGCGG
>CAYMLN010000237.1:0-4855 GCA_964391045.1 uncultured Saprospiraceae bacterium | reverse complement strand
GTTATCCGTTATCCGTTATCCGTTATCCGTTATCCGTTATCCGTTATCCGTTTGCTGCCCACCTCTATTCATTGTTCATCCTTCATTGTTCATTCTTCATTGTTCATTCTTCATTGTTCACTGTTCATTCTTCATTGTTCATTGTTCATTGTTCAATGCTGATGCATTGTCATTCTCCCATCCACTCCCTGAACCCCATCGCCTTCTCGCGGCTCACGATCACTTCCTCCCCGGGATCGGGCTGAAGGTCGACCTTGAGTTTTGAGCTGAACCAGAAGTGGATCTTCCGGACGGCGCCGGCGCTGACGATGTACTGGCGGTTGGCCCGGAAGAAGTGACGCGGGTCGAGGGTCCGCTCGAGGTCGTCGAGGGGCTGGTCGATGACGTAGTCCTTCCCGTCAGTCGTGCACATATGGTTGGCCTTGTCTTTCGTGCGGAACCAGGCGATCTCGGCGACGGGGACGGGGATGAGGCGGTCGCCCTGTTTTACAAGGAACCTGTCCTTGTACCGTGTCGACCCTTGCAGTTCATCGAGCAGCGCGCGCATGCGCGTCGCGTCGAAGGCGGGCGCGGCGGATTGCTGCCATTGCCTGAACTTATGCAGGGCCTGGCGCAACTCCTCCTCCTTGACGGGCTTGAGCAGGTAGTCGATACTGTTGACCTTGAAGGCCCGGATCGCATATTCGTCGTATGCGGTAATGAAGATGACCGGTGCCTCGACCGGATGCTGGTCGAACACCTCGAAGCTCTTTCCGTCCGTGAGTTCGATGTCCATGAGGAGCAGGTCCGGCGCGGGATGCGACCGCAACCAGGCCACCGTATCGGCCACGGAATCCGTCGGGCCGTCGATCATGGCCCCGGGCTCGAGATCGGCCACCATGGATCTCAGCCGGCGAGCAGATACGGGTTCGTCTTCGACGATCAGGATGTTCATGTTGAGGCTGTGGGGATGAGCGGGAGGCGAACGATAAACTGCGCTTCGGTTTCGTACAATTCCGGTGCGGGCTGTCGCAGCAGGTCGTACTTGGCGAAGATGTTGGCCAGGCCCTTCTTGGTCGAGGGCTGGGCGGATTTCCGGCGTTGCAGCGTGTTGGCCACCTCGAGGTGATGACCGTCGACATCGGTGATGCGGATGCGGAGCGGCCTCGACGAGGAGACCTCGTTGTGCTTGACCGCATTCTCGAGGAGGATCTGGAGCGTGAGCGGAGGTATACGCTGCCCCAGGGCCGCTTCGCCCACTTCAACGTCTACCTGGAGACGATCCTCAAAGCGGGTCTTCAGCAGGTAGGTATAAGCGCCGATGAAGGCGAGTTCCTCACGTACAGTGATCAGCGGCTGGTCATTGCTTTGCAGGAGATATCGGTACACATAGGCAAGATCCTCGACGAATTTCTTGGCCCGCGTCTTGTCCTCGTCGATCAGCCCGATGAGGGTGCTCAGCGAATTGAACAGGAAGTGCGGCTTGACCTGCTCCTTGAGGGACTCGAGCTGGCTGACGAGGTTCTCCCGCTTCAGCGCTTCCGACTCGACGGCCAGTTGCTTCCAGGCCTTGACGGAATAGATCAGCTCGTACACGGCGATGATCATGATGGAAAAAACGAAGATCAGGCCGCCCGTGTAGAGGAAGTCGGCCGCCGTGAAGGTCACGCCGAAATGCCGCGAGTAATTGAGGACCGATACGACGAACAAGCCTTCCAGCAGAGCAACGACGAGCGTAATGCCCACGAGGAGTCCCACTCGTTTCATGGTGTGCTGGTGGCCGGGGAATCGGGCGCGGGCAAAGCGGATGAGTTCGCGGGCGATCATCCAGCAGATGACGACGAAGGCGAAGTCGGTGAGATATTGCTTCCACCAGGGCCGCCCCTCGCCGATGATCGCCTTGAGGTTGACCACCGTGGTATAGAGGATCGAGAGCACAGGCATACCGAGCAGGACAAACCACCGGTCATCGAGCCGTTCCCGTCGCATCGCCATGTGCCGGACAAGATAGGCAGGTGGCGGGATACGCCGGAAGACCGCGACCGCATCCATTAGCGCAAGCGTTCGGCAGCCTGTTCGAGCGCCCGGTCCCGGCCCGCGAGGATATCGTCCTTCGTATTGACCAGCCGGATGTCCGGGGCAACACCGATGCCCTCGTAGCTCTGTCCGTCGGCCGCCCGGTAGTCGCCGATACTCATGAAGCAGAACCAGCCGTTCGGCAGCTCGCGGGCGATGTTGTCGCTAAAGCCGCCGGAGGTGTGATCGCCCAGCAAGGTGACATGCGGCAGTTCGTCCATGGCAAGGGTGAAGGTCTCCCCAGCGCTTCCGGTCCAGCGCGACGTGAGCAGGACGATCGGCTTCGTGTAGCGCGTCCCGCCCGTGGGCTCGACGTACCAGGGAATGGCCTGGCTGAAATCATTCGGGCCAGGGCCGGACTTCTTGCGTACCGTCATATAGAGGTGACGGTCCGCGGCAAACCGGCCGGCGACATACTGGGCGACCGCGTCATGGCCGCCGGGATTGTCCCGGATGTCGAGGATGAGGCCTTTCGTGTCACCGAGTTCGGCCAGGATATGGTCGAGCGCGTCGGTCATGAATTTCCGGGACGGGATGAAATCGCCGAGATGGATGTAGCCGATCCCGCCGGGCATTGTCCCGTAGTCGATCGCCGCCCCGTAATGGGTCAGGTCGGTTACGTAGGACGGGATCAGGTCGAGGGAAAAATCCGTCTGCACCTTCAGCGTGTCGAAGATCCCCGACTCGATCCGCGGCTCATTTTCCGTGGTGACGATGTAGGTGTGATTGTCATCGAGCGGATCGATCATGGCCTTGAAGATGGCCTTGAGCTCATCGTCCGTCGTCGAGTCATCGACCTGGGGACGATACTCGGCATAGACGTCCTGCCAGTTGACCTGCTTGACGTGGAAGAGCCCGTAGTACTGGTCATACCCGGCCCACATGGCGTCAAAGTTGGACACCGGATCGTTGCTCACCGGCGGACCGAGGAGCGCGTCATCACAGGAGGTCAGGCCGATGGCCACGAGGGCAGCGAAAAGGATTGAATGTTTCATGATAATGGATTGAGCGGTGGATCAAAACGTGAGGTCGAACGCGACGCCGAGGCGCTGCGCATAACTGCGCATGGGCGCAGGGTTGGCATACTGTTGCCACATGAAGTCGTAGCGCAGGCCCAGGCCCGTCGTCGGGGACAGTGCGTAGCGGATATCGGCGGCGGCCTGCACCTGCTGGTATTCGCCCAGCGATACGAAGGATGTACCTCCATCGAAGTAAGCTTCGACCAGGCCCTGGTTGGGCAACGATACAGTCCCGTTGTAGGGGAAGCGCGTGTTGAACCCGATGACCGGCACATGCGCCTCGCCGGACAAGGTCCATCGTTCGCCGGCCTGCATGGATGCCCGGAGCGACACGGCCAGGGAGGCCGAGTTCAGGATACCCGTGTTCGTGAACGACGTCGGGTAGGATAATTGGTTGCGGATCATCCCGCCCACGCTGAATGAACTATGCGCGCTTGAGGCGAGGGCGTACGTATAGCCGCCCTGGAGGACGACCGTCCGGGTCTGCCCGCGCAAGAGGATCGAATCGATCGTGACATGCCCGTAGACATCCTCGGTCGTGTTATAAATCCATCGATCCGGCCATTGGGCCGGATAGAGGCTGCCGGTCCCGAGGTCGAGCGAGACGTCGAAACGGTCGCGGCGGAAGCCGGACTGGTACCAGATGCGTGCGCCGATCTCTCCAGCCGCCTGGATCACGGGCGAGAACTGTTCGTCAAGGAGCCTGGTCTGCTGGGGACCGACCAGGATACCCAGCCGGTGGTAGGCAGGGACTTCGCCCTGGGAGAGGCCGTCGGAGAGCGCGGCGGCCAGGAGGATAAAAAGCAAGGTGGATTTCATTTGTGATGTGTCTTTGATGACACAAAACTCCATCCACCCCGGTGCCGGGGTCAAGGGTCTGCCGGCGAAACGGAAAAATCAGGGATTGAAGCGGCGGTTCGGGCGAGGTGAAACGTCGGCTGGCATATCGGGAAATGGCGGGCACATTGGATCTTTCACATTTCCCGCGGAGACGCAGAGCGCACACCACCTCCCGTTGTTCGCATTACGGCACAAGGGTCTTCGTCTAAAAACGATCTTTTGGAAGACCACAGAACCCTACGAAGATGTCCGTTCGCCGTTTACCGTTATCCGTTTACCGTTATCCGTTTACCGTTATCCGTTTACCGTTAGCGGAGTTCCCGCCGCAGGATCTTCCCGACGTTGGTCTTGGGCAGGCTGTCGCGGAACTCCACGGCCTTGGGGACCTTGTACGAGGTGAGGTTTTCCCGGCAAAAATCGACGATCTCGTGCTCGGTGAGGCTCTTGTCCTTCTTGACGATGAAGACCTTGACACACTCGCCGCTCTTTTCGCTCGGGATGCCGATGGCCGCGCACTCGAGCACCTTGGGGTGCATCATCACCACGTCCTCGATCTCGTTGGGATACACATTAAAGCCGGAGACGAGGATCATGTCCTTCTTGCGGTCGACGATCCGGAAGTAGCCGTCCTCGTCCATGATGCCGATGTCGCCGGTGCAGAGCCACCCGTCGCGGACCGTGTTGGCCGTCTCCTCGGGCTTGTTGTAATAGCCGAGCATGACCTGCGGCCCCTTGACCTGGATCTCGCCGGGCAGGCCGGGGGGCATGACGGCGCCGGAGTCGTCGACGATGCGCACTTCCGTAGACGGCACGGGCAGGCCGATCGTACCGATGCGTCCCGTCCCGTCGATTGGGTTGACGGTTACGACGGGAGAGGCCTCGGACAAGCCGTAGCCCTCGACGAGGTTCTTGCCGGTGACCTTCGCCCTGCGGTCGTTGTC
>CAYMLN010000236.1:0-4877 GCA_964391045.1 uncultured Saprospiraceae bacterium | reverse complement strand
GCTGCACGGGCAAGGGGAACGATCAGGTCCGCTTCGAGGGCGCGTACGCCGCGCTCGCGCCGGAGCTTCAGGTGATTGCGCCCTGGCGGGAGTGGAATCTGAGGTCTCGCGAGGATCTGCTTGGATACCTCGCGGAGCGGAAGATCCCGATTGCGTGCTTTTGCACGACGCCACGAAAGAGGATCTCTTCGCCGATCCCGGGAAGGATGGCGATGACAAGCAGGTTCGCGATGAAGACCAGGGTCGTCGGCATGTCCAAAATCCGACGCAGGGTCGCCTCCGCCTCGGACTCGAGGGCCGTCGCCCACTCCGGCATCGGCACGAGCGCGTTGAGCTGGTAACTCAGGTTGACCACCGGGAACGAGGCCAGGAGGAAGAGGATGGCCAGCGGGACCAGGCCCGGGCGCGGCGCGGCATCCAGGTCAAGCGGCCTTGCGATCGCGGGGCGATGGAAGAGCCAAACGGTCGCAACGGCCGGCAGGATGAAGAGAAAAATATGCTGGACGGCGAGCAGCAATCGCGTCATGCCGGCCGACATGCTGCCGAGGGCATCCGCGTCACCGCGTTGCAGCGCTTCGATGCTCATGCCGCCCGCCAGGGCGACCGCGATCGACGCCGCGGCCGTCAACACGAGCCCCCCCAGCACCATGCTGACGAGGACCATGAGCCTGAGGAAATGATCGTACCTTGTCATGCCGTTAGACGCCGCAAAATAGGGGATTCCGGACAGCCGGCCCGAACCGCGGCAGGAAGTCAAGTTGTTCACGATGCATTTACCCGTTCGCCTCAGCGTCAACCTCAACAAGGTCGCCCTCATCCGCAACAGTCGCGGCGGCAACCTGCCCGACCTCGTTCGCGTCGCACGCGATTGCGAAGCCTTCGGTGCGGACGGGATAACGATTCATCCACGACCGGACCAACGGCACGCGCGGTATGATGATATCCCGGCATTGAAGGCCATCGTTCGCACCGAGTTGAACATCGAGGGAAATCCAACGCCCGAATTCCTGGAGCACGTCCTTGCGCACCGGCCGCACCAGTGCACGCTCGTGCCTGACGCACCGAATGCCCTCACGTCCGATGCCGGGTGGGATACAGTGCGTGAGGCGGATTTCCTGCGGACGGTCACGCGGCAACTTCAGGCCGCAGGCATTCGGGTCTCGATCTTCATCAACGCGCGCCCGGATATGGTCGATGGGGCTGCGGCGATCGGCGCTGACCGCATCGAGCTGTACACAGGTCCATATGCGCACGATTTCACCGCCGATCCGGAGGGCGCGATCCGCGATTTCGTCCGGACCGCCGCACGCGCAGGAGAACTGGGGATCGGGGTGAATGCCGGCCACGACCTCAATCTCGCCAATCTGCGGTTCTTCAGGCAGCATGTGCCCAACCTGCTGGAAGTGTCCATCGGCCATGCGCTCGTCTCGGACGCCCTGTATTTCGGCCTGGCCAACGTGATCGGGATGTATAAGCACCTGCTGCGGCCCTGAGCGGCGGGAAGACGATCCATGGCGTTTAACCTTCATCAAGGACACCGGGGTCTTCCGGAACGTGCGGTTTCCAGGGGCGAATTGGACCATCTCCGGCTTCGCCACACGGGTTGACCCCTGATTTTCAATTCGTTAAAACCCCGTTAAGCGGGTACGCGGCCATTGCCCGGGCATGTCCTGGCCCGAATCGGCAGCATTTCCATGAATGTGGGCGTTTTCCCGATGATCTGTATTATTTTATCGACGAATGCCGCCCTTTAAATGTGGGTGAAGTGCAGCTTTCGTTAAGATAATTTTAAGACATTTGTTATCATCCTTTTCAAAACAAAACCAGAATCAGCATGAAAAGACTTTCACTATTGCTTGTGATGGTCCTCGGCGCCATGGCT
Source organism: uncultured Saprospiraceae bacterium (assembly GCA_964391045.1). GTDB lineage: Bacteria > Bacteroidota > Bacteroidia > Chitinophagales > Saprospiraceae > Opimibacter. Next base: position 2,995 of record CAYMLN010000236.1, on the reverse strand, counting down.
TCGGCCTTTGCGCAGCGAACCGTCTCCGGTACGGTGACGGGGTCCGACGGCACGCCCCTGATCGGGGTCAGCGTGCTTGTCAAGGGCACCAGCGTGGGTACTGTCACGGATTTCGACGGGAAGTACTCGATCAGCGTACCATCCGGCCAGAACACCGTCGTATTCACTTATACGGGGTATGAGCCGCAGGAGGTCACCCTCAGCGCATCCAATGTCTATGATGTTTCGCTCAAGGAAGGGCTTGAACTCGGGGAAGTGGTCGTCACCGGCCTCGGGATCAAGAAGGAGAAGAAAGCGCTCGGCTACGCCGTGACGACCATCGGCTCGGCCGACCTGGAGTTGCGGCCGGAAGCCGACGTAGCCCGCGTCCTGCGGGGCAAGGTGCCCGGCGTCGACATCGCCGCCACCAGCGGCCTTGCGGGGTCCGGGACCAACGTCATCATCCGGGGCTATTCGTCCATCTCCGGGACCAACCAGCCGCTTTTCGTCGTTGACGGCGTGCCGTTCGGCAGCGAAACGTCGTCCGACCGCAACGCCAACGAAGGGAATGCCGCTTCCTCCAGCCGTTTCCTCGACCTCGACCCGAAGAACATCGCGGAGATCAGCGTCCTGAAGGGCCTGAGCGCCACGGTGCTCTATGGGGAGGCCGGTCGCAACGGCGTCATCCTCGTGACGACCAAGACGGGAAGTGCAGTGGATGTCAACAAGAAGTTCAACATCTCTTTCGAGCAGGGCCTTTGGGCCAACCAGATCGCCAGCCTGCCCGATGACCAGGACCTGTATGGCAACGGTTTCGACAACTCCGCCTCCGCGGCGTTTTCCAACTGGGGCGCGCCGTTCGGGGAGCAGTACTGGGGCCGCTACGGGGTCGGTGCCGACGGCGCCGTTCCTCACCCGTATGACCGGGCCGCGCTCACCGGCATTTACCCGGAGTACATCGGCGCCCGCCTGCCTTACCAGGCCTATGACAACCTCCAGAATTTCTTCGAGACCGGCATGATCAGCAACACCAGCCTGCAGGTGCAGCATCGCCTCTCGGATGGTACGGCGGTCAATGCCAGCTATGCCTACCGCGATGAAGGCGGTTTCGTGCCATTGAGCAACATGACCCGCCACAACGCGAGCCTCGGCCTGCAAACCAAGCTGTCCAACAACATCCGGATGGGCGGGACATTCAACTACGTCCGCATGGACCGCGAAGCGCCCCCGGCGGGTATCTCCACGTCCTCCAACCCGGACGTTGGCGCTGCCTCGCTGTTCTCCAACGTCTTCTACATTCCGCGTTCGATCCCCATCAACGATCCGTCCTATGGCCTGGCCTGGGAAACACCTGATCACCAGTCGATTTTTTATCGCGGCGGCAACGACATCCAGCATCCGGTGTGGACGCTCAACAACACCCGCGATGCCGAGGCGCTCAACCGTTTCTTCGGCACGCTCAATTTCGGCTTCGACATCACCGACTGGCTGACGTTCAACTACCGGGCCGGCCTCGACCAATACAACCAGCAATACCGCTACGAGATCAACCGCGGCGGACCGCAGGTGCCGGAAGGACTGCTCAATACCTCCGAGCGGACGAACCTGATCCTGGACCAAAACCTGAACTTCTCGATCCGCACGGACCTGACCGAGACCATTGACCTCGACGCCCTCGTCGGCTACAACTACCGGGCCGACAGCCGCGACGAAACGTACACCAGCAGCACGAACCAATTCGTGTACGGGCTGATGAATCACAGCAACTTCATTAACCACAATAACAGTTCCTGGACCAGCCGCGAACGCCTGATGGGCCTGTACGGGTCGTTTACCTTCGGCTTCAACAATTTCCTGTACCTGAATCTCCAGGGCCGGAACGACTGGACGTCTACACTGGAGAAAGACAACCGGTCGATCTTCTATCCGAGCGCCAGCGTCTCCTTCGTGCCGACGGATGCCTTCGACGGTCTCGCCAGCAACAACTTCAATTACCTGAAGCTTCGCGTCGGCTACGGCACGTCTGCCGGCTATCCCGATCCTTACCAGACGCGCAACATCCTGGCCACGCAGGCCCGGGAGTTCATCGATGCCAACGGCACGGTCATCAACACCAACTCTGTTGATGACCAGTTCGGCAACCTGAACCTTACACCGGAATTGCACAAGGAGATCGAGTTCGGCCTCGAGGCCAAATTCTTCAACAACCGCCTGGGCATCGACCTGTCGCTGTACGACAAGCAGTCGACCGACCTGCTCATTCCGCTCAACCTCGACCCGTCGACAGGTGGTGAACTCACGACGGTCAATGCCGCCGAGATCAGCAACAAGGGGATCGAACTTGGGGTTAACCTGACCCCGATCCGCACCTCCAAGGTGGTCCTGGACCTTTATGCCAACTTTACACAGAACGACAACCAGGTCGAGAGCATCCTGGAAGGCGTGGACCAGATCAACCTGTTGGGCCTCTATACCACGCTGGGGAGCTTTATCATTCCCGGTCAGCCTTATGGCGTGATCATGGGCCAAAAGATCCAGCGCTATGAAGGGGAGTTGCCGGAAGGCGCACCGAACGACTGGCTCGTGCGTTCCGATGGCACGTATGCGCTCGACAACCGGCTTCAGGCCCTGGGCAATCCCAACCCGGACTGGGTCTTCAACGGCGGTTTCAATTTCGGCGTAGGGCAGTTTGAATTTTCCGCGCTCATGACCTACTCGGAAGGCGGCTCGATGTATGCCACGACGCCCTCCACACTCATGGGCCGGGGGATTCTCGAGGAGACCGGTTTCGACCGCTTCGTGACGCTTATCGCGCCCGGCGTCCAGGCCGACGGCACGATCAACACCGTGCAGATCAACTCGTCCTCGCACTACTGGACCAACGGCGGCGTATTCATCGACGAGATGCGCGTCTACGATGCCAGCTTCGTGAAACTGCGCGAGGTTTCTGCGACCTACAATCTCCCGGAAAAACTGCTCGCACTGAAGCATCCGTTGTTCGTCGGTCTCACGGAAA
>CAYMLN010000235.1:0-4878 GCA_964391045.1 uncultured Saprospiraceae bacterium | reverse complement strand
GTCGATGAACTCCGAACGAAACGCATTGACATCTCCCCCGAAGAGGAAGAGGCCGTCCTGCTCGCGATCCTGATGCATGATATCGGGCACGGGCCATACAGCCACGCCCTCGAGCGCCTCATCATCCGCGCCGGGCACGAACAGATCGGCATCCGCCTGATGGAACACCTCGCCGACGAACTCGGCGATCCGGTGCGGCTCGCCATGGCCATGTTCCAGGGCACGTATCACCGGCCGTTCTTCCACCAGCTCATCAGCGGCCAGCTCGACCTCGACCGGCTCGACTACCTCTCGCGTGACAGCTTCTACACCGGCGTCGCTGAAGGCGTTATCGGGCATGACCGCATCCTGCGCATGCTGCATGTCGTGGACGACCGGCTGGTGATCGAGGAAAAGGGCTTGTACAGCATCGAGAAATTCCTTGTGGCCCGGCGCATCATGTATTGGCAGGTCTACCTGCACAAGACGTCGATCGCCGCGGAAGGGATGGCCCGGCAGGTCATCCACCAGTTGCGCAAACTCGAGCCTGGGGCCCGGGCAGGCTATCTCGCACCCGAATTCGAATACGTCCTCGCCCATGACATCAACGCCAGCCACCTGGGGCCCGAACATGCCGAGGCGTATGGCCATCTCCTGCGGCTCGATGATGTATCCATCGATTACAGCCTGAAGCAACTGCAGGACCATCCCGTCCGCATCATCCGGATGCTGGCCACGGGGCTCGTGCAGCGCCACCTGCACAAGGTGCAGTGGGTGACCCAACTGGCCCCCGGCGTCACGGCGGATTCCCTGCGGGACAAATGCCGGGAGCAATACGGGCTGACCGAGGAAGAGGCCGATGCGCTCGTGTGGACCGGGAGCGAGACCAACACGGAATACCGCCCCGACCAGGATGAGATCATGATCCTGAGCAAGAACGGCAACATCCGGCCCTTCTCGTCCTTCCTGGAGGCGCCCCTGCGCCTCTCCCGCGCACTCAAGCACTTCATCTGCCACCCGAAGCTCGACGCCTGAAGGCACGCGGGTCAACCAAACATTTTCGATCTTTACGCACACAACAAACTGCCGCCATCGCATGGATGCCAAGACCATTTTCGAACTGATCAGCAAGGAGGAGAACCGACAACGCAAAGGGATCGAGCTCATCGCGTCCGAGAATTTCACGTCCATCGCGGTGCTGGAGGCCATGGGCTCCTGCCTGACCAACAAGTACGCCGAGGGGTATCCCGGCAAGCGGTATTACGGCGGCTGCGAGATCGTCGACGAGATCGAGTCGATCGCCATCCAGAGCCTCAAGTCCCTCTTCGGCGCGGAATATGCCAACGTGCAGCCGCATGCCGGCGCGCAGGCCAATTCCGCCGTCTACCTGGCCGTGCTGAAACCCGGCGATACCATCCTCGGGCTCAACCTGGCCCATGGCGGACACCTTACGCACGGATCACCGGTCAACTACAGCGGACTCACGTTCAACGCCGTGCCGTATAACGTCGACCGGGAGACCGGGCGCGTAGACATGGCCGAGGTACACCGGCAGGCCGTCGAGCACAAGCCCAAACTGATCATCTGCGGCGCGTCGGCGTATTCGCGCGACGGGGATTACAAGCGTTTCCGGGAGATCGCCGACGAGGTCGGCGCGCTCCTCATGGCCGACATCGCCCACCCCGCAGGGCTGATCGCTTCCGGCCTGCTCAATGACCCGCTGCCTCACTGCCACATCGTCACGTCGACGACGCACAAGACGCTGCGCGGTCCGCGCGGCGGCATCATCATGGTCGGTCGCGACATGGACAATCCCTGGGGCCGCACGACCAAGAAAGGCGAGCCGATCCGCATGTCGACCATCCTCAACAGCGCCGTCTTTCCCGGCATGCAGGGCGGACCGCTCGAGCATGTCATCGCCGCCAAGGCCGTCTCCTTCCTCGAGGCGTCGACGCCCGAGTTCAAGGTATACGGCCGCCAGGTCATCTCGAATGCCCAGGCCATGGCCGCCGCGCTCGTCGAGCGCGGATATCATCTCATCTCGGGCGGCACGGACAACCACCTCATGCTGATCGACCTGTCCAACAAGGGGATCACCGGCAAGGAAGCGGAAGAAGCCCTCATCAAGGCCGATATCACGGTCAACAAGAACATGGTGCCGTTCGATACGCAAAGTCCCTTCGTGACCTCCGGCATCCGCGTCGGCACCGCCGCCATCACCACGCGCGGCATGCAAGAGGCGGATTGCGTGCGCATCGTCGAGTGGATGGACCGCGCGCTGACCAACCGGCAAAATGAAACCGCACTGCGGGAGATCCACCAGGAGGTGAATGCGTTCGCCTCTTCCTTCCGGCTCTATCCCGACGAGTGATCCGGCGGTCCGCCTAATCCGGATAGGTGATGTCTTCCAGGTAAAGGCCCTCGGCGGGTACGCTCCATGCCTGAGGGATATGCGATTGGTTGTCCAGCGCAAACCTCACGTCTGCCGCTGTCAATTTCCCGAGTCCCGCATTCAGCCCCGTGCCCACGATGAGCCTCACCATGCCGCGCAGGAAGCGATTCGCGCGAATCGTATAGATCGCGCCATTGGGATCGAAAGCCCAGTGCGACTCCAGCATCGCACACCGGAAATGTTTCTCGTCCGCGCCCGTCTTGCAGAACGGGCGAAACTGGTCGTATTCCAAAACCACCGATGCCGCCTCTTGCATGCGCGACCGGTCCAGCAAGGAGGGTTGCTGGAAAAACATCGATCGCCCCTCGCGGAACGGATCCTTGCGGAAATGGATGTAGTACCTGTAGCACCGGGAGACCGCATCGAAGCGGGCGTGGAACGCGGGTGAGGCAGGCAGGATCTCCATCACGGCGATGTCGGGCGGCAATACCGCATTGACCTGGTAGACGAGCCGCTCCGGCAACCAATCCCCTTCAGCATCCATGTGGGCCACGTAGCGGCGGGCATGCACACCGGCATCCGTCCGGCCACATCCCGTCAGGGCGACAGGTTGTCGAAGGATCATGGAAAAGGCCTCCTCGAGGCGCTGTTGCACGGACATGTCACCGGGCTGGCGCTGCCAGCCGGCATACCGCGTGCCCAGGAAACTCAGGTGGATCCGCCAGCGCATGGACAAGCCGGCGTGATCAGGCCGCCTTCAGCTTGCGCAACTTGACGTTGTCGAGCCGGCTCTGAGCGTAGTGTAAGTCGACCTCGAGCGACTTGACCTCCTTGTTCGACGGCAACTCGAACATCGCATCCATGAGGATGGCCTCGCAAATCGAGCGCAGGCCGCGGGCCCCGAGATTGAACTCGATCGCCTTCTGGGCGATGTACCGGATCGCCTCGTCATCCATCGAGAAGCGGATGCCCTCGAGTTCGAAGAGCCGCGTGTACTGCTTGAGCAGGGCGTTCTTCGGCTCCGTCATGATCCGGACGAGCGTTTCCTGGTCGAGCGGCTCGAGGAAGCCCAGCACCGGCAGACGACCGACCAACTCGGGAATCAACCCGAAGGCCTTGATGTCGCGGTGCGAGACGTACTGGAACATGTTTTCCTTGTCGACCACGCGCTCCTCTTGCTGGCCGAAGCCGATCACATGCGTATTGAGGCGGCGGGCGATGATCTTTTCGAGTCCGTCGAACGCGCCGCCGGCGATGAAGAGGATGTTCTGGGTGTTAACCTTGATCATCTTCTGTTCCGGGTGCTTGCGGCCGCCTTGCGGGGGCACGAGCACATCCGTGCCCTCGAGGATCTTGAGCATGGCCTGCTGGACCCCTTCGCCCGACACGTCGCGGGTGATGCTCGGATTGTCGCTCTTGCGCGCGATCTTGTCGATCTCGTCGATATAGACGATACCCTTCTGCGCGGCCTCGACATTGTAATCGCAGGCTTGCAGGAGGCGCGACAGCATGCTCTCCACGTCCTCGCCCACATACCCTGCTTCCGTAAACACCGTCGCATCGACGATGGCAAACGGCACGTCCAGCAACTTGGCGATCGTCTTCGCGATGAGCGTCTTGCCCGTGCCGGTCTGCCCGATCAGGATGATGTTGGATTTTTCCAGCTCGATCTCATCGACCGACTTGTGCTGGATGCGCTTGTAATGGTTGTAGACGGCGACGCTGATGCACTTCTTCGCCTCCTCCTGCCCGATCACGTATTGGTCGAGGTACTTCTTGATCTGCTGCGGGGTGATGTGCGCGGGAAGATCGAACGTGGGCTCGCCCTCGGAGGAGGCCAGGCGGCCTTTTTCGTCGTAGAGTTCCTGCTTGACGATCTCATACGCCTGCTCCACGCAGAGCTCGCAGATATGCCCCTCGATCCCGGCGATCAGGATCAGGGCCTCTTTCTTGTCGCGCCCGCAAAAGGAGCAGCCGAATTGATCATCACTTGTTTTCATCACCTGTCTTTTGTCATCCGAAATCAGCCCTTGGCGCGCACGAGCACCTCGTCAACGAGGCCGTACTCCTTGGCTTCGGTGGCGGTCATCCAGTTGTCGCGGTCGGAATCCTTCTCGATATCGTCGAACGTCTTGCCGGTGTGGCGGGCCAGGATATCGTACAATTCATTGCGCATGCCCTTGATGAGGTTGTAGGAGATCTCCATGTCGGAAAACTGTCCCTGCATGCCGCCGCTCGGCTGGTGGATCATGACGCGGCTATGGGGCAGGCAGGTGCGCTTGCCCTTGGTCCCGGCCGCGAGGAGGACGGCGCCCATCGAGGCGGCCAGGCCGGTGCAGATCGTCCCCACTTCCGGGGAGACGTATTGCATCGTGTCATAGATACCCAGGCCGGCGATCACCGAACCACCGGGGCTGTTGATGAACATCTGGATATCGCGTTTATTGTCGGTCTATTCGAGGAACAGGAGCTGGGACTGGACGACGTTGGCCACGAAATCGTTTACC
>CAYMLN010000234.1:0-4909 GCA_964391045.1 uncultured Saprospiraceae bacterium | reverse complement strand
TACGTGGCTATCCTTTCCCATCAGGATCGTGCCATCGGCCAACCGGCAGAAATCCTCCGTCAGTCCGGGCGTCTCAGCCACGAGGGCGATCGCGCCGGTGACAGGATGCCAGGTTTTGATGAACCAATGTTCGTCGGAGACCTTGTGCACAAACATGACCTCTGTATTCGGCAAAGTAAGCAAGCACCGCCCGATCTTGTCCGTCACGATCCGCCGGGTACCGGTTCGGATGTTGTAGTGCACCAACTGATTCATCCCACCGGCGATGACGAACAGGGCGAGTTCGTCGCCATCGATCCAGGTATAGTAGCCCGCGTCAGAAAGCGCGGGGGTCAGGCCCTCGGGCTTTCCGCCCGCACGCGAGAAGCGCACGACGTGTTGCACCGGCGTATCGCCGGGTAGCTGGCGGAGAACGGACAGGTATCCGGGATCCGGGGTATTGCGCGGGGAGAATTCGTTTGGCGCTGTCGGGATAGAGGGCCCAGATCTCATGCTGGCCATCCTTCGGGGTGCGCATGCTGAACAAGATCCCGCCATCGCTGTCAAACCAGGGTTGGTTGGTATACCCGCCGGCGTTGAGCCCGCTGAGGTAGTGTCCATCGGTCAGTTTGGGCAAGCTGCTATCGTCCGATCCGAGCGCGAACATATACACATCGGTCGCGAATTGGCCCAGGGCCGCTTCGCAGCAGCCGAGCATGGACAAGATCAGGAACGGACCGATTCGCATGAGCAGGTCAGGTTTCGGGTTTTCCTAAAGGTAACACCCGCCACCGGCACGGACTCAGTCCATCTTGTATGCCGAGGTGAAGATGCGGTTCCAGTTGATGCCGTTCGTCAGGCTGCCATTCTTCGTCGAGAACCAGATGAAGAGCGGCTTGCCCACGATGTGGTCGTGCGGCACGAAGCCCCACGCGCGACTGTCCTCGGAGTTGTGCCGGTTGTCCCCCATCGCCCAGAAGTAGTCCTGCTTGAAGGTGTAGGTGGTCGATGGCACCCCGTTGATGATGTACTGTCCGTTCTCCTCCTTGAACTCGTTGCCTTCGTAGACATCGATGACGCGCCGGTACAGGGCGATGGTCTCGGGCTTGAGCTCGACCGTGGCGCCCTTCTTCGGGATGTAGATCGGGCCGTAATTGTCGACGGTCCACTTGCCGAAGTGCACGGGGTCGAAAGGAAACAGGCCGCTCGAATAGGGCGACATATCCACGGGTTCGACGACGACGTTCGGATCGAGGGCCTTGAGTTGGCCGACCTGCTCGTCCGTCAGGAAAAAGGGAATCACCTTGTTGGGTGGCACCTGGATGCCGAGGTCCGCCACCTTTTGCCAGTTGAGGCCCGCCGACTGCACCTGGTACATGTACATGAGGTTCTTCGGGTTACGGACCGGCTGGCCGTTGATGTACACCTGCTTGTTGATGATCTGCAGCGAGTCGCCGCCGATGGCGATGCAGCGCTTGATGTAGTGGTCCTTCTTGTCGATCGGGCGCGTGATAAGCGGTGCATTGCCGATCTCGCGCTTCACGTCGGGATTCATGCGTACCTGCTGGGCCGTATACGAGCGAACGGGCGACAGGTACACGCTGTCCCCCACCGGCCAGTTGAAGACGATCGGCTCGTTGCGGTCGATCGACTCGAGCGCGGGCAAACGGAAATATGGCAGGCTCGGTTTCTCGAGATAGGATTCGCCGGCATTGAGCGGCAGGCGATTGTGGAGCAGCGGCCATTGGACCACCGTCATCGGGGTGCGGATGCCGTAATGGGCCTTGCTGACAAACAGGAAGTCGCCGACAAGCAGCGATCCTTCCATCGACGGTGTAGGGATTTTATACGCCTCGATGAGGAACATGCGGATAAAGGACGCCGCGAAGACCGCAAAGACGATCGCCTCCGTCCATTCGCGCATTTGGGACTTCGCATATGGGCTGGATTGGCGGAGCTTCTCCACCTGTCGTTCCTTGCCGGACTTGAGGGCCTCCTCGAGCTGGCGCTTGTATTCCTCTTCACGAGGCAGGATGGGACTGTCGTACTTGTCGGCCGGGTTGCGCGCGATCAGGAAGAACATCGCCGGCGCGTAGATCACCGCCAGCGCGCTGTGCCAAAAGCCCATCTTGTTGAACGACCGCACGAGATCGACGGCCATCCCGCAAAAGATAAACAGGTTGACGATCGGGAACAGCAGCCACCAGGCGTAGCCCGGCTTGCGGCCGATGAGCTTCGCCCATTCCATGAAGTTGACCATGGGGATCAGTCCCTTCTTTGCCTCGACGCCCGCCTTTGGGAAAAGCAGGTACAGGCTGATGCTCAGCAGGATGTAGGAAATGACGAGGAAGATCAATACGCTCACGGGGCGGGTAGTTTAGGCTGCTCGTAAAGCGCCAAAGATAGCCGAAATAGCCCGATGGCCGACCGATCTCATGGCGCCCATCGCACGCGTATTTCATCGATAACTTACTTGACGCTTACGCGGGTGTGGTCATATTTCCCACAGAGACGCGAAGCGCATTTTACGTCCGCATAATCGCGTAACGGTATCATTCACCCTATCCCTTTCGCATGATGCAGGGAGATCACAGAACAAGCCCACCACTTTTAGCTTTTCACTTTTAGCAATTAGCTTCCCACTGTTACTTGTTCATTGTTCATTGTTCATTGTTCATTGTTCATTGTTCATTGTTCATTCTCGTCATCGAGATCGGTGAGCATTTTGCCCAACGGATCCGCAAACCCGATCCGCCCGCGACCGATGTCCTTCGAGAGGACCTGCAAGTCGGCCAGGGCATGGAGGACGAGCTCCTTGAACAGGCTATGCTCCGCCGGAGGGATGTTGAAGTCGTCCATGAGGCGGTCGAGGCCGGGGACAGCTTTCAGCAATTTTGCGAATTCAGCATCGGAGGTTTCGTTGGGCAGCGTGACGACGTGGTTGTCGGCGAAATAAGCGCGGATCGCCCCATAGGGATCGCGATCCTTGCCCTTGCGGATCTTGTCCGGATGGGGGAAGCGCTCGAGAAACTCCTCGCGGATAGCCTGGCCCAGGAGCTTGAGGGCGACGCCGTATTGTCCCTCGACCTCGCCTTCGTAGACCAGCTCGATCTTGCCGGTGATGGCCGGGATGACGCCCCAGAAATCGGCGATCCTTGCCGTCGTGCGCTTCTCCCCGTTGAGCAGCATACGGCGCTCGGCCGTGCTGTAGAGGTTCTCGAGCCCGGAGATGCTCAGGCGGGCGGAGACGCCGGATTTCTCGTCGACGAACTCACTCTTCCGCGCGGCGAAGCTGATGCGCTCCAGGAGGTTGAGCACGGTCTCCGGGACGTCGATCCGCTCGCGCTGTGCCGGGGCGATGAGCGCCTCGTGCTGCGTGATGCGGCGGGCGACCTCGAGTTCGTGCGGATAGTGCGTGAGGATCTGGCTCTCGATCCGGTCCTTGAGCGGTGTGATGATCGAGCCGCGGTTGGTATAGTCCTCCGGGTTGGCCGTGAAGACGAAGCTGATGTCGAGCGGCAGCCGCGCCTTGAAGCCGCGGATCTGGATGTCGCCCTCCTGGAGGATGTTGAAGAGGGACACCTGGATGCGGGCCTGCAAGTCGGGGATCTCGTTGATGACGAAGATGCACCGGTGCGACCGCGGGATGAGGCCGAAATGGATGACGCGCTCGTCGCTGTAGGGCAGCTTGAGCGCCGCGGCCTTGATCGGGTCGACGTCGCCGATCAGGTCGGCTACGGAGACGTCGGGGGTCGCGAGCTTTTCGACGTAGCGGTCATTGCGGTGCAGCCAGGTCACGGGCGTGGCATCGCCCAGTTCGGCTACCCTCGCCTTGCCGAACGCACTGAGGGGCGCCATCGGGTCGTCGTTGAGTTCGCTGCCTTCGATCACCGGCACATATTCATCGAGGAGGTCCACCATGCGTCGCGCGATCCGGGTCTTGGCCTGGCCGCGCAGGCCGAGCAAGAGGATGTTATGCCGCGACAGGATGGCCCGCTGGATATCGGGCAATACGGTGTCGTCGAAGCCATAAATGCCTTCGAACACCGGCTTCTTATCCTTCAACCGGGCGATGAGGTTGTCCCGGAGTTCTTCCTTGATGCCGCGGGGCGTGTAGCCCGTTGCGCGCAATTCGCCTAACGTCTTCGCGAGGGTCATCTAGCGTTTGAATTTGCGTTTGTTCTGCTTGTAGTCGAGAAAAATGAACGAGCCCAGGCCCTCCAGCGTCGAATAGAACGCCTTGCCGTCGTTGGCCTTCGTGAAGTTGTCGACGAATTGCACGAGCCAGGGGTCGCGGGCGATCATGAAGGTCGTGATCGGGATCTGTTGCTTGCGGCACTTGACGGCGAGCGCGTAGCAGCGCGTCAGGATCTTCTTGTCGAGGCCGAAGCTGTTCTGGTAATACTTCTTGCCGATCTTGAGGCACGTCGGCTTCCCGTCCGTGATCATCATGATCTGCTTGTTGGGGTTCTTGCGCTTCCGGAGGATCTCCATCGCGAGCTCAAGACCGGCCACCGTGTTGGTGTGATACGGGCCGACCTGGAGGTACGGGAGGTCCTTGATCTCGATCTGCCAGGCGTCGTCGCCAAAGACGATGATGTCAAGCGTGTCCTTGGGATAGCGCGTGGTGATCAGTTCGGAAAGCGCCATCGCGACCTTCTTGGCGGGCGTGATGCGGTCCTCGCCGTACAGGATCATGGAGTGCGAGATGTCGATCATGAGCACGGTGCTCATCTGCGACTGGTAGAAGCGCTCATGCACCTGCACGTCTTCCTGTGTCAGGCTGAACTCGTCGATACCTTGGTTGATATGCGCGTTCTTAATGGTCTCCGACACCGCGATGTGATCGAGCGCGTCACCCCACTCGTAAGGCTTGATCTCCGACGTGGTCTCGTCGCCAAGGCCAATGGCGTTCGTCTTGTGTTCACCG
>CAYMLN010000233.1:0-4911 GCA_964391045.1 uncultured Saprospiraceae bacterium | reverse complement strand
CAACGGCGCAAGCCTGGGCATTACCCGCGGGTTCAACGATCCGCAATATCATGCACAGCTGCAGCAGGAATTGCTGGACCTCATCCCGAAGGCGGCCGACAAGGGGATCCGGCAGGTCATCGTCTTCTCCGGCAACCGCAACGGCCGGAGCGACGCAGAAGGTATTGCGCATTGTGTCGCTGGCCTCGCGCCAGTTGTCGAGGAGGCCGAGCGACGGGGCGTGCGCATCGTCATGGAATTGCTCAACAGCAAGATCGACCACAAGGACTACCAGTGCGACCGCACGGCATGGGGCGTCGAGCTCGTGCGCCGCATCGACTCGCCATACTTCCGCCTGCTGTACGACATCTACCACATGCAGGTCATGGAAGGAGATGTCATCCGCACGATCACCGACAATGCGGCGTACATCGCGCATTACCATACGGCCGGCGTGCCCGGTCGCCATGAGATCGACGATACGCAGGAATTGTACTATCCGGCCATCATGCGCGCGATCGCCGCAACGGGTTTCTCGGGTTATGTTGCCCAGGAATTCATCCCCTCGGGCGATGATCCCGTAGCCGCACTGCGGGAAAGCATACGTATTTGCTCGATCTGATTTTAGTGCCGAACCTTTAGTCCAACGTGATTCAATTCAAAAGCAAGCATGTATTTCAACAGTGACGGGGCCGAGACGGTGACGTATGACGCGATCGTGGTCGGCAGCGGGATCAGCGGCGGCTGGGCCGCCAAGGAATTGACGGAGAAGGGCCTGAAGGTCCTCGTGCTCGAACGCGGCCGCGATGTCAAGCACGGAGACTATCCGACGGCCAACCTCGAGAAATGGGAGCTCCCCAACTGGGATGAACTCTCGCTCGAGGATCGCAAGAAATATCCCATCCAGGGCCGCACCTGGTACATCATGCATTACTCGATCATCCACTGGTTTATCGAGGATGCCGTTCAGCCGTATACGGAGGTGAATCCGTTCGATTGGATGCGCGCCTACCAGGTCGGCGGCAAGTCGCTGGTCTGGGGAAGGCATTCTTACCGCTGGTCCGAAATGGATTTCGAAGCCAATGGCCGCGAGGGCATCGGGGTTGACTGGCCGATACGCTACAAGGATATTTCCCCGTGGTATGATCATGTGGAGCGCTTTGCCGGCATCAGCGGCAAGGCCGAAGGCCATGCGTCCTTGCCCGACGGTCAGTTCCTGCCGGAGATGCCGCTCAATTGCGTGGAGACTGAATTCCGGGACCGGCTGAAGGCCGCCATGCCAGGCCGGCTGGTTACACCCGGACGCATGGCGCAGGTCACCGCCCCGATCCCGGGCTCCAATCGCGGGACGTGCCAGTACCGGAACCGTTGCATGCGCGGATGTCCCTACGGCGCCTATTTCAGCAGCAATGCGGCCACGCTGCCGGCGGCTGCCGCGACCGGCAATATGACCCTGCGCCCGCACAGTATCGTGCATTCGATCATCTACGACAAGGACAAGCAGCGCGCAACGGGGGTAAGGGTGATCGACGCGCAGACGAAGCAGACGCATGAGTATTTCGCCCGTGTCATCTTCCTCAATGCGGGCACACTCAACAGCACGCTCATCATGCTCAACAGTACGTCGGATCGTTTTCCCAACGGATTCGGGAACGACAGCGGCGAATTGGGGCACAACCTGATGGATCACCATTTCCGCGTGGGTGGGTCCGCCCGGATCGATGGTCATCTTGACGAGTACACACGGGGCCGGCGCACGGCGGGATTCTACATCCCGCGATTCCGGAATGTCGACAAGGCCTCGATGCGCAAGGATTATGTGCGCGGTTACGGCTATCAGGGTGGCGCCGGACGGGACGGCTGGTCCAGGTCCGTCAAGGAATTGGGCGTCGGCGCCGACTGGAAGGACCAATGGTCGATCCCCGGCGAATGGACGATCGGCATGACCGCCTTCGGCGAATGCCTGCCATACCACGACAACAAAGTCTCGCTCAATACCGCGAAGCTGGATCCGTTCGGGCTGCCGACACTCGATATCGATTGTACCTGGCGCGAAAACGAACTCAACATGCGCAAGGACATGGCCGTCGCGACCGCCGAGATGCTCGAGGCCGCGGGCTACAAGGATGTCATGACCTGGGACAGCGGCTCGAATCCGGGACTCGCGATCCATGAAATGGGCACCGCCCGCATGGGTAAGGATCCGGCCACATCGGTCCTCAACGAATGGAACCAGGTACACGCGTGCAAGAACGTCTTCGTGACCGACGGAGCCTGCATGACGTCTTCCGCTTGCCAGAATCCTTCCCTGACGTATATGGCGTTGACCGCACGTGCGGCTGACCATGCCGTCCGTGAACTCAATCGCCTCAACCTTTGACCTGAACGGATATGGAACGAAGAGAAGCCCTTCGCTATACCGCCCTTTTCATGGGCGCTGCCGTTAGCGGATCGACGATAGCTGCCTGGCTGAGTGGATGTGCCGTTGATGACACGCCCGACTGGACGCCGGTTTTCTTCACGCCGGACGAGGTCGCGTTTATCCGGGAACTCGGCGAGACCATGCTGCCCCGCACCGGCACACCGGGCGCAAAGGACGCCTTAGTGGACAAATGGCTGGACACGATCCGGCCGCTGCGGTATTCCGCTGAGGACAACGAGCGATTCAAGGCCAACCTTGGCGAATTCATGGCTGGGGCAGAAAAGGATCTTGGGCGTCCCTTCCAAAAGGCCGATAACGATACCCGATTGGCGTGGCTGGCCAATACGGACAAGCAGGCCTTTGCATGGTTGGATACCCATCCTGATGCGCCGACTGAGGAACGTCCCTTCTACCTGTCGCTAAAGGAGCAGCTGTTGGCCGCCTATTTCAATTCGGAGATCGTGGCGAAGGAGTACTTTGCCTTCGACCCGATCCCCGGTCGCTACGATCCCTGCATTCCGTTTTCGGAGGTCGGGAAGGCCTGGGCGCTCTGATCAGTTGCGCTTCTCCGGATCGATGACCTCAAGCCGACTGCGCGCTTCCTGACCTTCTTTTCGCATGACGAGTTCATACGAGCCCGGCCGGAGGTAGTAGTTTCCGTCATCGGCTTTCCGGACAGACGATTCTGCCTTTTCGGCTATGGACGGATCGGCCTGCAAATTGATCTTCGGATAATTTAATCCCTTCTGCGCATACAGGCGATGCGTTTGGAGGCGGTTCGCGCCGGACAGCACATCGATCGTGATGTCGCCGGCCGTTGGCGAAAACAGCGGCACGGTCACCTCGGGTTGACGCACGGGTTGCCACACGGATGATCTTGCGCCCCAAGTATCGCGGGAGGTGATCTTCACCTTGTCGGCCAGCGAAGAAAGCGAAACCATCCGGGAGGGCGTGAGGTCCTGGAGGTCCCGCACATCGGCCTTGTAGAACGAACGGCCGTGTGTCGCGACGATCAGTTCGCGATCGCGGGGATGCACGACGAGGTCGTGCACCGGGGCATTCGGCAGGTCGCCGGTCGTCATCACTGTCCTGCCGCGGTCGAGCGAAATATAGAGTCCGTTATCGGTGCCGATGTAGAGCAGGTCCGGGTTGACGGGATCCTCGCGCACGACATTCACCGGTTCCGCAGGCAGGTCTTTAGCGATTCGAATCCATGTCCGGCCATTGTCGTCCGACATAAAGACATGGCTCGCGAAATGATCCCAACGATAGCCGTTGAGCGCGGCATACACACGGCCCTCGGCGTGTGCGCTGGCCTGGAGGCTGCTGACCCATAGGTCTTGGGGAAGTCCATCCGTGATCCGTTTCCAGGTGACACCTCCGTCCGGGGTCATGTGGATGAGGCCATCGTCGCTGCCCGTATAGATGAGCCCGAACCTGAGCGGCGACTCGTGGAGTGCCACCAGTGTTCCGCTGGCGACGTCGCCGGGCCGGCCGCCGGCCGTAAGGTCATCGGAGATCGCCTTGAAATGGTCGCCCTTGTCCATGGAGCGGAACAGGCGCTCTGCGCCCATGTACAGGATATCAGGGTTGTGCACGGAAAGATGGATCGGGGTCTCCCAGTTCCAGCGATAAGGCCGTTGCCCCAGCTCGTGTTGCGGCGTGATGAAGGCCCGCTTGCCGGTGGCTTTGTCGATCCGGTAGTAGTAGCCAAACTGCGATCCCGTGTATACCGTATTGTTGTCACGGGGGTCGATCTGTACCTGCATGCCGTCACCGCCGGAGAGGAACTGGTAGGGATACCGTCCGCTGTCGTGCCAGCCGATGCTGTAGGTGTAGGTCGAGGGCCCGTACCAGACGCCGTTGTCCTGGAGTCCGCCGTAGACGTTGTAAGGCTCCGCCATGTCGACGGCGACGGAGTAGAATTGCCCCACGGCGGGTTGGTTGCACTTGATCCAGTTGGCCCCGTCATCATAGCTGATGTTGAACCCGCCGTCGTTGCCGAGGACGAGATGACCTGCGCGGCGGGGATTGACCCACAAGGCATGGTGGTCCCCGTGCACGTTGTCCGCATCGATGGACGACCACGTCTTGCCGCCATCGCCCGACTTGAGGATCGGCACGCCGAGGATGTAGACCTTGTCGGGATCGACGGCAGAGGCACGGATCTGGCCGAAATAATAGCCGTATGTATAGAACATGTTGTCGATGAAATCGTCGTGTGTCCGCTGCCAGGTCTTCCCGCCGTCTGCACTGCGGTAGACCTCGGGGCCGATGACTTCCGTGTCGAACAGTTGGCTGTTGGCGTCGTGCAGGTATTCCACGAGCGTCTTCGGGGTGATGGTCCCTTTTCGCAGCAGGGTGATCACGGTGTCGGCCGTATACTTTTCGGGAAAGCCATTGTCCTTGAGAAATGTCCGGATCGCCGCGGTGTCCTGCGCGATCAACTCGTCGGACGTCATCTTCTCGACCCTGGCCTTGGTCAGCGTTTCGTCTTCCTTGGCTTTCGC
>CAYMLN010000232.1:1668-4919 GCA_964391045.1 uncultured Saprospiraceae bacterium | reverse complement strand
TTCATGAATCCCGTACCGGTCATGCGCCTGGTCGAGATCATCCGGGGATACGATACGTCCGATGCGGTGGCCGATACGGTCGTGACCCTTTCCAAACAATTGGACAAGGTGCCGGTGGTGGTCAACGACTATCCCGGCTTCGTGGCCAACCGGATCCTCATGCCGATGATCAACGAGGCGATCATCAGCCTCTGGCAGGGCGTCGCCGGCGTGGAGGAGATCGACACGGTCATGAAACTCGGCATGGCGCATCCGATGGGCCCGCTGCAACTCGCGGACTTCATCGGCTTGGATGTATGCCTCGCGATCCTGCGCGTCCTGCAGGACGGTTTCGGCGAGGCCAAATACGCACCGTGCCCGCTCCTGGTCAATATGGTCCAGGCCGGCAAGCTCGGCGTTAAGTCAGGCGAAGGGTTCTATACCTACACGGCCGGCGCAAAAGACCTCGTGGTCAGTCCCGCGTTCCGGAAGCGCTGATCACCCGAATATTCCGCGTGCGAGCGTGACAGGTCAGCCCCGACAGGGGTTAGAGCTTGATAAATTTCCTCACCGTGCGTTGCCCCTTGTGCATGATCGACAGGAGGTACATACCCTGCGGATAACGGTACAAGTCATCCTGCTGCCAATGGCCCGTTTCCCCTGCGAGCAGGCTCATCTCGCCGCTATTCAGGATGCGGCCCTGCATGTCTACGACAGTGATATCGTAACGGCCGGACGATAGCGCTTCGAACCGAAGGGCGATCACGTCGGTGGCCGGGTTGGGCGTAAGCTGTACGTTACCCACCCATGCCGGCACGTCGTCGACCGCAACGTCGCAATCCGTCTCGAGGAGGTAATTGGTCACATAGCCGGCCGTGTCTGTGGCGCAGACCGTCATGATCTGCATCTCATAGGTCTTGCACTTCTCAAGGTCCATGATGACCGCCGTGGTGTCGACCGTCGCAAACTCCGTGTATTCCAACGAGCCCTCCTCCCGGTACCGGTATGTGTAGGCGATCGCATCGCCCAGGCTCGGCCAGTACATGAAGGCGCCGGTGAACGTGATCGCATCGAACAGCACAGTATCCACGACAGGACAATCGTCAGGCTGGCGGATGATGTCGATGCAGTAATCCTCGACTTCGCCAAACTCGACATCGTCGCATGCGTTCGGCGCCGTGGGGAAGAAGGGATTGGAGAAGGCCATGGACACGCGCATGCGCGTGTTGCCCGCCAGTGCCGAGTCCGGGATGGTCAGCGACATCGACAAAGAAGGATTTTCTTCCTGGAGGAGGGAATCCAGCATGATCTCGTCTTCCTCGAAGACGCCGTCCTGGTCGAGGTCGATCCAGATCCGGAAGTACTCGTCGAAGGTCTCGCCGGTCGGGAATCCGGGCTTCAGCCAGACCGGATAGGTGGTCCCGGCCACGAAGGTGCCTGCATCTTCGAACAACGCGTATCCGCCGTTCGAACCGGAATGGTTGACGACCGGTCCGACGATGAGGCTGTCGATGACCTCCTCGCTGGCATCCTGGGATACCGACGGGCAATACGCCAGGTCGATGCAGTTGCCGCAGCCGCGCGTGCGCACGACCTGGATATCGGTGAAGCCGGTCACTGCCGTATCGCAATCCGTCTGGAGGCGGAGTTCGTAGTAGGTGCAGGGATCGAGCCCCTCCAATGTGTAGCCGGGCATGAAGACGATTTCTTCGAACCATTCGGCAGTCCCTTCCGGTCGCCATTGCAGCAGGTAGGATCGTGCAGCCAGGACATCATCCCACAAGAGCGTGATCTCTTCCTCACCTGGGGTGGCGTCGAAGGCATCGGGCAGCTCGCAGCAACCGTCTGTCCGGAATTCGTGATGCGCCACGAAGCCGCTGCTCGTGTCCGCGCACACGGATTCGAATTCGATCTCATAGTCGGCGCAGCCCGACAAGCCCGTGATCAGGAGCGGCTGCGTGACGTTGCGCAGGGTGTCCCACGTGTCCGCACCAATGGGCCGGTAGCGGGCGTTGAGCGAATCGGGTTCGTCGAGGGTTGACCAGGTGAGGGAAACTTCCTTATCGGAGAGGACATTGGCCTCTACGGCGAAGGGAATAGGACATTCCGCGCAGCGAGCCATCATGAGTTCCATGCTGTTGCCGGCATTGAGCCCGCCGCCGAAACGAACGAGGTTCTCGAGGCTCTCGATGGGTTCTACACCGCCAAAGATGACGTCGCGGATATACAGGGCTGCTGCCGACGGATGCTCACGGGCAAGGGCGGCAAAGCCTTCGCACGGGGCGGCATACAACAAAGCCACAAGGCCGGCGGCGATCGGTGAGGCAAAGGACGTGCCGGAGGTCGTGCCGTAGCCGTTATTCCGGCGGGTCGTGAAGATGTCGTCGCCCGGTGCGCCGAAATCTACGTGTGTCAGTCCCCATGCGGAGAAGTTGCGGCTGTTGTTGTGGTCGAGTGCAGTCACGGACAGGAGGTACTCGCTCGGGCAGGCGGTCGGCAGGTCGCCGCCCTGGTCGACGTCGTAGCCGGTATTGGAGGTGGCGGCAGCGCTGAGGATGCCGTGCACGCCGAGGGAGTCATAGAAGGCGCACCACAGCGGCGCCTCTGACGGCTGGCCGAAGTCGATGCCCCACGAGCTGTTGGTGGCGACGACGAAAGCGCCAAGCGCCCCATTGGTCTCGTTGTACAGGATCCGCTGCTCGAGCGCATAGGCATACGAAGCAAGGGCGGCGGATTCCGGCGTGCCCCCGACGATGGTCATGAGCTTGACGTTCCAGTTGATGCCTGCGATGCCTGTCTGGTTGTTGCCGACCGCACCCACCATGCCCGCGACATTGAGGCCGTGGCTGTTGCCGAACACGTCAGGCGAGTTGTCATAGGCATTCCAGCCGAAAATGTCATCGATGTACCCGTTCCCGTCGTCGTCGATCCCGTTGCCGTCGATTTCGGCATGATTGCGCCACACGTTGGCGGCGATATCCTCGTGGTCGAAGTCAAGGCCGTCGTCGATGATGGCGACGACGATCGTGTCGCCCAGGGCGGTCAGGCCGCCGGTGGTCACGTTCCAGGCTTCGTCCGCATCGATGTCGGCGTCGTCGGTGCCGCCGGTCTGGCCGGTGTTGACCCATTGCCATTGATCGCCGAATTGGGTGTCATCGGGGATGACCTCGACTTCGAGAACGGGACGCTGTACGAGCGTGCCGAGGTCGATCGTCAAGACGACGTCGGCGCCCGGAGCGATGGGCGTCGCGAGCGCGGAATGGGGGAGCGCC
>CAYMLN010000232.1:0-1658 GCA_964391045.1 uncultured Saprospiraceae bacterium | reverse complement strand
CACCAGGTCGCCGCCGCGGTCGGCGAACCACGCGAACCCGTCGAGGACCGCGGCTTCGCTGGCGATCGTGGCATCAAATCGCACGAGGAAGATTCCCATCCGGCGAGAAATGACGCGGTCCAGGCTGACCGGGGTGCCGGCAAGGCCGCCCTGGCGGTCGAGCAGGTGATCCAGCGATTGATCGGGCTGCAGTTGCAGGAGGACGTATCCCGGCCGGTGGTCGAGCCGCTGGGCGGAGAGGGTGGCGAGGAATAGCAGGCCGGCGAGGCCGAGGAAGATCTTTCGCGTCATAACGGAAGGCGTGGAAGCATGTTGGTGCGCTAAAAATAGAAAGTATGGGCTGTTCCGGCAGCGAATTCTTCGGTATTGTCTGCCGGCCACCTATACAGGGAGCGGTAAAAAATGCGGGTTACATATTATTTTTATATATAATGTGTACGGTTTTGAAAAATCATTACTTTTACATTACGAAAAATCTTAATGTAAAACAAGATGGACAAACTACGCCTATGGTGGCTGGTCGGGTGCGTGGCCGGCCTGATCGCCTCGCTGATCGCCCAGCCCATGCCGGACAAGGGCAATGTCGCAGAATCCCCGGAGGCCCGCATTACGGTTGCCCGGGTCGATACGAAAGCGCCCATTGCCGGCGCGATCCTGACCAATCGCCAGGGGCAGACCCTGGGATTTACCGATGCCACCGGGAGCTTGCGGGTCGGCCTGCCGGCAACGGCCCGGGAGGAATTGACCGTGCGCGCTGAAGGGTACAGGATCAAGTCCTTGCCGGTCGAGCGAAATGGCGGCGTTCCCGAAACGTATGAGATCTACCTCGACCCGGTGACTGCGATCCAACAGGAAGGCGTCCGGGAGACGGTAGACTTGATGCCGGCATCCGAGCCGTCCGAGTCCGTGGACCTGGTCAAGGTGTACGTCCGCCAGGATCCCGGTGCCATGCTCACCCAACAGGATCCTGCAAAAAAGCCTGCGGTAGTATTTGCCGTCCAGTTGTCCGCAACATCCCGTCCGGTAGCCGACGCCTCAGCCTTCAAGTCATGGGAATCGGTCGGTCCGGTTTTCATCCATCAGGAAGAGGGGTTATACAAGGTTCGCATCGGGCCCTATGCCTCGCAGCAGGAGGCGAAGGCAGCCCTGCTCAAGGTCAAGGAGAAAGGCAAGATGGATGCCTTCATCGTGGTCCAGCAGGGACGTGAAGAGAACCAGATCACCGATCGAAAGCCGGCACAGCTCGCGGCCCAGGCGCAGCCGGCTGACGCACCGGCCACGACTACGGCCCCAGCCTCCGCGGCAGATGAACCGTTCGCCCTCGAGGAAGGCGCCGAATACAAAGTACGCCTGGCTTCCTACCTGAAGCCCGGCGGATTCAGCACGCGTGAGATCGAACAGTACGGCACGTTTGAAACCTACCGGCAAGGCGAGTGGACGATCATGCTGATCGGCGGACTCAAGTCGAAGGAGGAAGCCGAACGCGTCCGCGCCGCCGTCGCCGCGAAAGGATTCCCCGATGCCCGCGTGGTCATTGACCGGGGCGGCGTCCTGGAGGATGCGCCCAAGCAGTAACAAGCTGTTTCAAGAGGCCGCAAGGCCACCCACCATCAGGTTATGATGCCATGAAAGGTATTTACCGGGGGCACCCGGCAAAT
>CAYMLN010000231.1:0-4920 GCA_964391045.1 uncultured Saprospiraceae bacterium | reverse complement strand
TTGCATGTTGGTAATGCATTTCAAGCCGAAAGATCTTTTCCTGTGACCAAAACAATCTGCGAACATCACCGCGATCTGCGGGAGATCTACGTTTCGTTTCCCGCGGATTCCGCAGATCTCCGCAGATGACCTGGCATTGATGTGTCCTTGGCCGGGACGGGTGGTCCACCCTCCAGCATTCCTTCGGCTTGATTTGTACCGGACCACAAGTCCGGCACAACGGTTATGTACCGGACCGCAAGTCCGGCATAACCCACTTTCCCTGGGTGACGAGTATCATATCCATCATTGACGTCCATCAGCAATGGGGCGACCGGGCCGGCCGAACTTCGACGACAAAGCGCCTTCGTCATGTCAAGCAATGCCAAAGCTTATTTCGCCTACGCGGACCGCCTGCTCCAATCGGCCGAGCGGGAAATGGACCGCGCCGAGGAGGATGTCGTCACCCAGATGGTGGTCGGCAACGCCCGCCACGCCGTCATTCACTACCTGATGGCCTATCTGGAGGCCCATGGTGCCGAGGCTGAAGGCCCGGCCCACACCGAGGGTATGCTGGCCCAATGCCGCGCCATGGATGACCGGTTCGACAAGCTGGACCTGACGCCGTTTGCGCAGCTCGACAGCGATCCCCATAATGCGTATGCTTATACCCGTGCCGAAGCGGAAAACTTCCTCGCCGTCGCCCGGCTTGCCGCCGAGGTGAGCCGCGAGCCGGTCACCGCATAGGCGCCCCTTCAACTCCCTTTTCCATGATCGAGAAAACACACGACTTGACGTCCACGCCGGACCTGCAGGCGCATTACAGCGGCACGGGACCGGCACGGACCCAGCGGCCCGTGTATATGGACTTCCTGCCGCCCTGCAACCATGCCTGCCCGGCAGGCGAGAACATCCAGGCCTGGCTGGCCCTGCTCATGACCGGCGACCACGAAGGCGCCTGGCGCAAGCTGACGGAAGAGAATCCCATGCCCGCCATCCACGGACGCGTATGCTACCACCCCTGCGAGGACGGCTGCAACCGGACCTATATCGACCAGCCGGTGAGCATCCACGCCGCGGAACGATTTCTCGGCGACATGGCCATCGAGAAGGCATGGTCCTTCGATCTGCCGAAAACATCATCGGGCAAGCGCGTGCTGATCGTTGGCGCGGGACCGAGCGGCTTGTCCGCCGCGTATCATCTGCGGCGGCTCGGCCATGAGGTGACCGTCCGGGAAGCAGGACCTGTCGCCGGCGGCATGATGCACTTCGGCATCCCGGCCTACCGGTTGCCGCGCAATATCATCCACGCAGAAGTGGACCGCATCGAACGGATGGGCGTTCGCTTCGAACTCAACCACAAGGTGACGGACCTCCTGCAGGAGAAGACGGAAGGCAACTTCGACGCCGTCTTCGTCGCCGTCGGGGCCCACCTCGCCAAGAAGACCGAGATCCCCAACCGCGAGGCCGGCAAGATCCTCGACGCGCTCACTTTCCTCAAGGATGTCGAGATGGGCGAAGCGCCGCGTCTCGGTCGCCGCGTGGCGATCTACGGCGGCGGCAACACGGCCATGGACGCGGCACGCGTCGCCAAACGACTCGGCTACGAACCCCTGATCATCTACCGCCGCGACCGCGAGCACATGCCTGCGCATGAGTTCGAAGCCGACGAAGCGCTGTCGGAAGGTGTCAAGATCAACTGGCTGCGCTCCATCAAGGAAATCGACGGCTCGGAGATCCATGTCGAAGTGATGAGCATCGACGAGAACGGCCGGCCGCAAGGCACCGGACAATTCGAGACGCTGGAAGCCGATGCACTCATCCTCGCACTGGGCCAGGACACCGACACGGCCTTCCTTGGCGGCATCCCGGGCATTACGTTCAGCAGCGACGGCGTCGTCGATGTCGGGCGCGACATGATGACGGGCCATCCCGGCATCTTCGCAGGCGGCGACATGGTGCCGAGCGAACGCACCGTCACGATTGCAACAGGACATGGCAAGAAGGCGGCCCGGCACATCGACGGCTATCTCCGGAACATTCCGTACCAACCGGCGGCCAAGCATCCGGTCGTCGGCTTCGAACGCCTCCATGTCTGGTACAAGACCGATGCGCCGAAGCGCACGCAGGCCGAGCGCGACGTCGAAGCGCGCGTCACGGACTTCAGCGAGGTGGTCGGCGGGCTCACGCCCGACCAGGCCCGGTACGAGGCCATGCGGTGCCTCTCGTGCGGCAACTGCTTCGAATGCGACGGCTGCTTCGGGGCCTGCCCCGAGGATGCCGTCATCAAGCTCGGCAAAGGCAACCGCTACCAATACGACTACACCAAGTGCACCGGGTGCGCGGTCTGCTACGAGCAGTGCCCGTGCCACGCGATCGAAATGATTGACGAACCCCAGACCGACACCACTTCCCATGGCTGACCCGACAAAAACACCCCGCGTCGCGACCATCGACGGCAACGAAGCCGCCGTACACGTCGCCTACCGGCTCAACGAGATCTGCGCGATCTATCCCATCACACCCTCTTCCGCCATGGCGGAACTGGCCGACGAATGGTCGGCCGGCCGTGTGCCGAACCTTTGGGGCACCGTTCCAGAAGTTATCGAGATGCAGAGCGAAGGCGGCGCCGCCGGCGCGGTCCACGGCGCCCTGCAAGCCGGTGCATTGACCACGACGTTCACAGCCTCGCAAGGCCTGATGCTCATGCTGCCGAACCTGTACAAGATCGCCGGCGAACTGACCTCCGCCGTGATCCATGTGGCGGCGCGTTCACTGGCGGCGCAGGCGTTGTCGATCTTCGGCGACCACCGCGACGTGATGGCCGCGCGGATGACCGGCTTCGCGATGCTCAGTTCGGCGTCGGTGCAGGAAGCCCACGACATGGCGCTCATCGCGCAAGCCTCGACGCTGCGCGCCCGGATACCGTTCATCCATTTCTTTGACGGCTTCCGCACTTCGCATGAGGTCAACAAGATCCACATGCTGCCCGACGAGGTGCTGCGCTCGATGATCGACGACGATCTCATCCGCGATCACCGTCGGCGCGCCCTCAACCCCGACCATCCGGTCGTACGCGGTACGGCGCAGAATCCGGACACGTACTTCCAGGGCCGCGAGACGGTCAACCCGTATTACCAACGGACGCCCGGCATCGTGCAGCAGGCCATGGATCAGTTTGCCGCCCTCACCGGCCGCACCTACCGGCTCGTGGAATACACCGGTGCGCCCGATGCAGACCGCGTGATCATCCTGATGGGTTCGGCCGCGCAGACCGCCGCCGAGACGGCCCGCTTCCTCAACCAGGGCGGCGAGAAGACCGGCGTCCTGCAGGTGCGCTTGTACCGGCCATTCCCCGTTGAAGCACTGCTCGGTGCATTGCCTGCATCGGTTCGCGCCATCGCCGTGCTCGACCGTACGAAAGAGCCAGGTTCAGCTGGTGAGCCACTCTACGAGGATGTCCTCACGTGCCTCGTCGAAGCACAACAGCAAGGCCAACTCGCCCGGATCCCGAGGATCATCGGCGGCCGCTACGGCTTGTCGTCGAAGGAATTCACACCGGGCATGGCGAAGGGCATCTTCGATGAACTGTCGAAGGCCCAGTCGCTCAACCACTTTACCATCGGGATCATCGACGACGTCAGCCGCACGAGCCTCGACTATCCGGCCGATTTTGCGATCCCGGATGACACGCTGACGCAGGCGTTGTTCTTCGGCCTGGGCGCAGACGGTACCGTGGGGGCCAACAAGAACAGCATCAAGATTATCGGGGAGAATACCGACCTGAACGCACAGGGATACTTTGTCTACGACTCAAAAAAATCGGGATCGCAGACTGTTTCCCACCTGCGGTTTGGCCGCAACCCGATCCGCATGCCGTACCTCATCCGCGAGGCGGACTTCGTGGCCTGCCACAAGTTCAACTTTATCCACAAGGTGGACATGCTGCGGTATGCCAAGCAGGGCGCGACGTTCCTCCTCAACTCCCCCTACCCGGCCGACGAGACCTGGGCGCACCTGCCCGGCGAAGTGCAGCGCGAGATCATCGACAAAGGCCTCAAAGTCCACGTCATCGATGCGTCGGAAGTGGCCCGGAATACCGGCATGGGCCAGCGGACGAATACGATCATGCAGGTCTGCTTCTTCGCCCTGTCGGGCGTGCTGCCGCGTGACGAGGCGATCCGCGAGATCAAGAAATACATCGAGAAGTCCTACGCCAAAAAAGGCCGCGACGTTGTCGAACAGAACTTCGAAGCCGTCGACGCGACGCTGGCCAACCTGTTTCCCATGCCCGTGCCCGATGCATCGACATCCGGCACCCTGCGCCAAAAGGCCGTGCCGGCCAACGCGCCGGCCTTCGTGCGCGACGTGACCGCGATGATGATGGAAGGACGCGGCGACGAGATCCCGGTGAGCCTCATGCCGGCCGACGGCACCTATCCGCCCGGCACGACGCGCTGGGAGAAACGCAACATCGCGGACTTCGTCCCGCTGTGGGAGCCCGACCTCTGCATCCAGTGCGGCAACTGCGGATTCGTCTGCCCGCACAGCGTGATCCGGGCCAAGTTCTACCACAAGGACTTCCTCAACGGCGCGCCGGACGGTTTCCCGTCTGCCCCAGTCAATGCCCGTGGCTTTCCCGAAACGCAATACACCCTGCAGATCTATGCCGAGGATTGCACGTCGTGCAACCTGTGCGTGGAGGTCTGTCCGGTCCAAGACCCGAACGACGCGGAACGCAAGGCGATCAACATGCATCCGAAGCCGGATGAATCTGACGTTGTACGCGAACATATCGCGCACTTCGAATCGATTCCTTGGAATGACCGGGGGCGTCTCGACTTTTCCCTCGTGCGCGGCGCGCAGTTTCTCGAACCGCTCTTCGAATTTTCCGGCGCGTGCGCGGGCTGCGGCGAGACGCCGTATGTCAAGTTGCTGTCG
>CAYMLN010000230.1:0-4935 GCA_964391045.1 uncultured Saprospiraceae bacterium | reverse complement strand
AATGTCATTGTTCCGGATGGCGTTTGCGTTGAAGACAGGCCGGCCGGGGGCGGTCAGGCTGACATGACCGTCGTCGAGCGTAGCCAGCATGGAGGTGATGGTGTGCCAAAGGGCGTCATCATCGGACGTTGCGCTGACCTGCGGCCGGTACACGGCATAGAGCGAATCCCAGTTGACCCCACGCTCCGCGGCAGGTCCGTAGCTCTCCTTGAACGTGGTGAACAGGTCTTCGAAAATGGCGACCGGCGTGTCCTGCGGCTCGGCGTCGAAGAAGGATTGCCCGCAGCTTGCTGAACCCAGGAGCAGGACGAGGGCAAGATACCCGGTAAGCAGGTCAGAACGCATAGGAGCCGCAGATGAAGAGGGTGTTGCGATAGGACCGGAAATGGTTCGGTTTGGCGACGAACATGTAACGCGCCTCGTACGCCGCGCCGATCCGCCAACGACCGGAAATGTCGTATCCGTAGTCGAGGAGGAATGCCAGTTGCTGCATGCGGTTGAGGGTTTGCAGCGAGCCGTCGCCGACGTACGCGAAGAAAGTCTTGACGCCGTTATGGGACGCCGTGTTCTCGATGTATTCGTCGTCATTGACGAGGTAGGGGGAGCGGCACATCCAGGACAGTAGCGGGATCATCAGTCGCCCGGCGACGTGATGGCGGGTATCGAACGTCCAGGCGGATTGTATCCAGGCCCCTAGGTTGAACGACGCCAGGTATCCGAAGTTGCTCCAGCCGGCATAATTGTAGGTGGATGGCTGGATGTCCGATTCCACGAAGCCGCCGATCGTCAATGCGTAGTCCGGTCGGGAGGACGGCAAGGTCTTTCCCAGCGCGTAGGTCAGGTTGACCAGGAGGAACGCGTGCGGGAGGGTCTGTTCATCATCGTCGTAGGTATAGGATGGAACGAGGATCGGATCGAAGGAGGCCAGGGAGAGGTCGGCGAATTGATAGAGCTGTCCCGCCCGGGTGTAGGTCAGGCCCAGGTTGAGGGGCGATCCGTCCTGGTGGATGAAGGGCGAGAAGGTCAGGTCCTGGCGGGTGTACAGGCCATATCCGTAACGGAGCGACAGCATCTTTGATTGGGCCGTTGCTTCGGCCATGCAGAGGAAGGTGAAAATGACAAGGCCGGCCCGCATCCCGAATGAGGAGCGTGTCATAAGGGTATTATTGGTGGGTAGCGGCAAAGGTAATGACTTTGCCCAAGTGTCCGGGTTGGCCAGGCCGGGCGCCCCCTAACATAGCCCGCACGATTCCTTTACCATGAATTAACACGGTTTTTCCGGGCGGCGTGCCCGGACCGGGATAATTTTGCAGCGTAAAGGAAATCTGTCAACCCGGTCTGTCACGGATCGTGGAGCGTCATGCCCCATGTTGCCGTCCCGCAGGTCAACTAACCTCTTCCCCGCAATGCCTGTCGACTGAAGATACGTAGCCGCTGTCCCGACGCTTCGGCCGGGCAGGGGTATCGGTTTTTCAGCGCGTATGGGCATAGCGCTCACGTGCAATCCAACATCCAATGAACATTAAACTCCTCTTTTTCGCCCTCGGTCTCCTTGGGCTGGCCGCCTGCGGCGGCAACAAGGGCGCCGAACAATCCGCCGACAGCCTGACGGGCAACGTCATGATCGACGGTTCGAGCACGGTCTATCCGATCACGGAGGCCGTTGCCGAGGAATTCCAGAAGATCCAACCCGGCGTCAAGGTCTCCGTCGCCCTCTCCGGCACGGGCGGCGGCTTCAAGAAATTCGGCCGCGCCGAAACGGACATCAACGACGCCTCCCGCCCGATCAAGCCGGCTGAGGACAGCCTCGCCAAGTCCAACAACGTCAGCTACGTTGAGCTCATGGTCGCCTACGACGGCATGGCCGTGATCGTGCATCCGGAGAACACCTGGTGCAATGACATGACGGTCGCGGAACTCAAGATGCTCTGGGCGCCGGAAGCGCAGGGCAAGATCACGCGCTGGAACCAGATCCGCGCCTCGTGGCCCAACGAGGAGATACACCTGTTCGGCCCCGGCGTGGAAAGCGGCACGTACGACTATTTCACCGAGGTGATCGTCGGCAAGAGCCACTCCAGCCGCGGCGACTTCACGGCCAGCGAGGATGACAACGTCCTCGTGCAGGGCGTATCGACCGATAAAAATGCACTCGGTTTCTTCGGGATGGCGTACTATGAGGAGAACATGGACAAACTGAAGGTCATCGGTGTTGACGATGGCAATCCGGACAACGGCACGGGTCCGGTCCTGCCCTCTGTAGAGACGGTCAAGAACAAGACGTACACGCCGCTGGGCCGCCCGCTCTACATCTATGTCAACAGCGCCGCGGCAACGCGGAAGGAAGTCCAGGAATTCGTGACGTTCTACCTCGACCAGGCCAGTGCGCTGGCGGCCGAGGTCGGCTTCATTCCCCTCGCCGATGATGAGCTCGCCGCAGTGAAGGCCAGCTGGCAGCAGTTCGTCTCCACGCACGCGGCGCAGTAATCCCCGCCAGCGTACCCCGCGCATAGATGAAGACCCGCGAGAAGATCATCGAAGGTATCCTCCTGCTCTCGGCCACCGTCAGCATCCTGACGACGGTCGGGATCCTGTGGGTGCTGTTGTCCGAATCCTCGGTCTTCTTCACGAAGGTGTCGATCTGGGACTTCCTGACCGATACGCAATGGACGCCGCTCTTTGCCGATAAGCATTTCGGCATTATGCCGCTGGTCGCGGGCACGATGCTCACGTCCCTGATCGCCATCGCCGTTGCCTTGCCTATCGGCCTGACGATCGCGGTCTACCTCAACGAATACGCGCCGAAGGGCTTCCGCAAGTTCATCAAGCCGATCCTCGAGATCCTGGCGGCCATCCCCACGGTTGTCTATGGTTTTTTCGCCCTGATGGTCGTCACGCCGGCGCTGCAGCAGGTCTTCCCCCAGATGGCCGGCTTCAATGCGCTGTCACCGGGGATCGTCATGGGGATCATGATCATCCCGATGATCTCTTCCCTCAGCGAGGATGCGCTGTATGCCGTCCCCAAGTCACTGCGCGAAGCGTCCTACGGGATCGGCGCCACGCGCTTGCAGACGTCGTTCCGCGTGCTCGTACCCGCGGCCTCCTCGGGCATTATCGTCTCCGTGATCCTCGCCATCTCACGGGCCGTCGGCGAGACAATGATCGTGGCCATCGCCGCCGGGCAGCAGCCCCGGCTTACGCTCAGTCCCTTCGTGCCGGTCGAGACGATCACGACATACATCGTGCAGGTCAGCCTGGGCGACGTCGTACAGGGCTCGCTCGAGTACCAGACCATCTTCGCGGCGGGCATCGCCCTGTTCGTGCTGACGTTTGTCCTCAACAACCTCAGCTTCTACGTCAAGCGGAAATTCCAGGAGAAGTATGAATAGGCGGATGGATATCAATCGGGTCAAGGACAATATCTTCCGGTACTTCGGCATCGCCTGCACGCTTTTCGGCCTGGTGATGCTGGGATTCTTCCTCTTCAGCGTCCTGCGCGAGGGACTTCCCCGCCTCAATGCGCAATTCTTCACGTCGCTGCCGTCCCGCAAGCCGGAGAACGCCGGGATCCTGATCCCCTTGCTCGGCACGATGTGGATCATGGTCCTGACCTCGCTGGTGGCCATCCCGCTCGGCGTCGCGTCGGGCATTTATCTCGAGGAGTACGGCAAGAAGAACCGGCTTGCGTCGCTGATCGAGATCAATATCACGAACCTCGCCGGTATCCCGTCGATCATCTACGGCCTGCTGGCCCTCGAGGTCTTCGTCCGCATCCTCGGTCTCGGCAAGAGCCTGCTGGCCGGCAGCCTGACGCTCGCCCTGCTCATCCTGCCGATCATCATCGTCGCGACGCGCGAGGCGCTCAAGGCCGTGCCCCGTACCATCCGCGAGGGCTCCTTTGCCCTCGGCGCCACGAAGTGGCAGACGACGTGGCACCAGGTGCTCCCCGCCGCGTCAGGCGGGATCGTGACAGGCGTCATCCTCGCCATCTCGCGCGCCATCGGGGAGACCGCCCCGCTGATCGTGATCGGGGCCATGCTCTACATCACCACCGTGCCGACCTCGCCGATGGACGACTTCTCCGTACTGCCGATCCAGATCTTCAACTGGCTCTCGCGACCGCAAAAGGGCTTCATCATCAACGCCACCGCGGCGATCATCGTCCTGCTGGCCATCACCTTCCTGCTCAACGGCATCGCCATCTGGCTGCGCAACCGCTGGCAGCAAAAAGTAAAATGGTAGACCTCGCATGTCCAAGAAGCTAATCGCCGAAAGCGTCAATGTGTATTACGGCCCTGCGCACGTGATCAAGGACGTGAGCATGGGCATCCAGCCTAACTCCGTGACCGCCTTCATCGGTCCGTCGGGCTGCGGGAAGTCGACCTTCCTGCGGCTGATCAACCGGATGAACGACTATATCGACGGATTCCGGAAGACGGGCCGCATCCTGATCGACGGAGAGGATATTTATGAGAATAAGATCCGCGTGGAGGATCTCCGCAAGAACGTCGGCATGGTCTTCCAGAAGCCGAATCCATTTCCCAAGTCCATCTACGAGAACGTGATCTACGGCCTCCGCATCCAGGGGGTCAACAAGAAGTCGGAGCTGGACGAGGTGGTGGAGACGTCCCTGCGCAAGGCGGCGATCTGGGATGAGGTGAAGGATGATCTCAATAAGTCCGCGCTCTCCTTGTCCGGCGGCCAGCAGCAGCGGATCTGCATTGCGCGGGCCCTGGCGGTGCAGCCCTCCATCTTGCTCATGGACGAGCCGGCCTCCGCACTCGATCCCATCTCGACGGCCAAGATCGAGGAGCTCATCTATGAGCTGAAGGCGCACTATACGATCATCATCGTCACGCACAACATGCAGCAGGCGGCCCGCGTGAGCGACAAGGTTGCCTTCTTTTACCTCGGCGAGCTGATCGAGTTCGACGACAC
>CAYMLN010000229.1:0-4969 GCA_964391045.1 uncultured Saprospiraceae bacterium | reverse complement strand
TCCTGCTGCGAGCGGCCGGACAGCCGTCCGCAGACGAGGCGGCGTTCGCGGTCGAAGAGGAAGACGTGGGGCGTGGCCAGTGCGCCGTAGGCCTTGGCGACCGCTTGGGTCTCGCCATCGTAGAGATACGGAAAGTTAAAGCCGGCCTCCGCCGCATAGGGCTTCATTTCCTCGAAACTGTCGTTGTATTTCGCGTAGCCGAGTTCAGTCACGCTGACGGCGCCGGGGTGGTTGGGATTGATTGCAACCACCGCGAGGCCGGCGCTGCGGTATTCGTCGAGGAGCCGGATCAGGCGCGGTTCGATCGCGTGGCAGAACGGACAGTGATTGGAGAGGAAAATCACCATGAGCACCGCCGCGTCTTTATAATCGTCCAGCCGATGGGTGCGGCCGTCGATGCCCGGAAGGGCGAAATCGGGAGCAGCGTCGCCAATGGCGAGTTGGTGGACATCGGCAGGCAACCTCGCAGGACGAGGCGGCACTTTCCGGGCGGAAACCGGGCCGGTCGCGGCGGACAGCATGGACGGCAGAAGGGCAAACGCGAGCAGCGGGACGAGGCCGCGAAACAAGGTGGGAATATTCATGGCAGGGAGCGAAGAAGGGGCAGGGAGGCGTAAGCAGGTGCGCAATGAGATCAGGCGCTTGGTCTTGCAGGCGAAGCGCGGCAGGTCGGTGCGGTTCTTGCCGTCAGGACTTGGCCTTGGCACGTTCGGCCGCCGCCTGCCGACGGCGCTCCACTTCCTCGTGGAACTGACGCAGGCGGTTCAACTCGTCGGCCGTCACGCGAGAATCAGGACCGGGGTTCCAAGTGTCTCCGATCCCGGTGGTGACGGACTCGGTCACAGCGAGGAAGTGTCGCACCAATTCGGGATGCTCGAGTGCGAGGTTGCGCGTTTCGCCGACGTCCGTCTGCAAATCGAAGAGTTGAGGCGCGTACATGGGCGCTTCCGGCGTGATGAATTTCCAACGTCCCTGCCGTACCGCGCGCAGCACCGGTTCCGCGAGGCCGGCGCCTTCGTAGCTGTAGTAAAGGAAGCTGTCGCGCGACGACACGTCCCTCGCTCCGGTGAAAAGCGCACTTTGATCCACGCTGTCGAGCACCCGGTCGCCGGGAAGGCGGGTGCCGGCGAAGTAGGCGAAGGAGGCGAAGAGGTCCATCGAGGACACGATCCCGTCGTTCACCCGTCCGCCCGGCACGAGGCCGGGGCCCCAGACAATGCCAGGAACGCGAATGCCTCCCTCGAACGTGGACCTTTTCGATCCGCGCAGCGGGCCGGCGCTGCCAGCGCCGTGTTCGCGCATGAGGGTCCAGGGGCCGTTGTCGCTCAAGAACACCACAATGGTATTATCCGCGATCCCGTGCTCGCGAACGGCGTCGAGGATGCGTCCGGCGTTCCAATCGATCTCCTCGATCACGTCGCCGTAAAGACCGGCGGCGGAGGTGCCGCGAAATCGTTCCGACGCACCGATGCGGATGTGCGGCATGGTGTGCGGCAGATAAAGGAAGAACGGACGATCCTTGTTTGCCGCGATGTACCTCAGGGCTTCGTCGGTGAAGCTGCCGGTGAGGCTGCCCATGTCGGTCGTGACGCCAAGCTCCTCACGGTTCCGGTACAGAGTCACCCTTCCGCTGTCGTTGGCGCTGAGCGGACCGAAGTAATAATCGAAGCCTTGGTCGTTGGGCAGGCGTCCTTCGAGGTATTGCCGCTGGGACAGGTCCCATTTCCCCACACAGGCGGTGGCATAACCGGCGGCTTTGAGCATCTCGGCGATCGTTATCTCCTCCGGGGGAAGCGACCACTGCCGCATGATCCGCGCGGGATAGCTGCCGGTGAGAAGGGCGCCGCGTGCGGGCCCGCAAAGCGGGGCGCTGTAGAGACTGGTAAGCTTAAGGCCCTCCGCGGCCATGCGGTCGAGGCGTGGCGTCTTTATGGAGGTCGAGCCAAAGCACCCCAAATCGCCGTAACCCTGATCGTCGGTGAAGATGACGATGAAGTTCGGTTTGACGCCTGCCGCCCGCGGAGTTGCCCCGGGGGATTGCGCGAACGTGAGGGGAAGGAGCGAGGCCATGAGCAGGCCGGCCGAAAGAAGGGAAGGTAGAGGGGCGGTTTTCATGAATAAAGGGGTGGGCCTTCCAAAGTTTAGCCCAAGAAGTCATCCGCGGACAATCGATGAATGCGCAAAAAACTTATACTATAACGCCCAGAGGGGTACCGTTTGGCAAAGGGCTTCCGGGGAATTTCCAGAAAAGTGCGCGAGCGGCATGCCAGATTCCGACCTTTCACACGTTAGGAAAGGATGCAGCCCCAACCCCGCACCAACACCCCCCTGCCTCCCATGAAACTCCCACACCTGCTTCTGTTCTGCGCCGCGAACGCAGCGCTCTTAGTCCTCTCCTCTCCCGCTCAGACGTCGTCGCGCCCGACGCCTGCCAAGTCGGCGGCCGTATCCGTCGGCGTCGTCACCGGCCGTGTACTTAACAACAACGGGAAGTACGTGAGCAATGCACGCATCCGTGCCGAAGCCGGCGCTGCGGAAACCTACACAGATGAGTTCGGTCGCTATTCTTTGTCGGTGCCGACAGGCAACGTGCGTCTGCGCGTATTCTACACCGGTCAACCGGAACTCGTCGTCGATGTGGCCGTCGCCGCAGGCGCGACCATGCAACGGGACATTACGCTGGGCGGTAACGAGGATGTGGTGCAACTCGATACCTTTGTGACGTCGGCGCAGCGCCATATGGATGGAGCGATGCTGGCGATCAACGAGCAGCGATTCTCGGCGAACATCAAGAATGTCGTTTCGAGCGATGCGTTTGCCGACGTGGGCGACGGCAACCTGGGGGAGTTCGCGAAGTATCTCCCGGGCGTCTCGGTCGGCAATCTTGGCGTGGACGCCGTCAGCATCTCGGTGCGCGGCATGCCGGTCGAAATGACGACGGTGAGCACGGATGGAAACCGCATGGCGAGCGCAAACTCGTCCTTGATGGGCCGGACGTTTCAACTTGAGCAGGTTTCGGTCAACAACGTCGCTCGTATCGAGCTTATCAAGACACCGACGCCCGATGTGCCGGCGGACACGCTGGGGGGCTCCGTCAACCTCATCAGCCGGCGGGCATTCGAACGGGCCAAACCGCAGCTGGACTGGCGCGTGTTTGTCGGTACGCGGGACAACCTGCCGCGAACACTCGGCAAGGTCGCGCACTCGAAGGGGCAGCCGATGAGAATCATCCGGCCTTCCTTCGACTTCAATTTGGTGGTGCCGTTGAGCGACCGTCTCGGGTTCACGTTGAACGGCCTTCATTCGAATGCCCCGGTCAAGATTCAGCGTTTCACGACCAACTGGCTGCCCGATCATCTCGGCCGTCTGGCAGGCTACACCCTTCCCGCGAACAACGATCCGTATCTCGCGCGTTTCGTCATCAACAACGGCTCGAAGTTCACCGCCCGCTCATCGATTGGCGCGACGTTGGACTACAAGCTTGGCGAGCGGGACGATATTACGCTCGGATATCAGTACAATTATTACGAGGCGACGTTCAACGATCACAACATCCAGTACGACGTGGGGAGAGGGGTGACCGACTGGGGCCCGGATTTCGTCCAGGGCGGCAACAACACGGGCTCCGTATTCTTCGGCGCCCGCCAGTACGGGTTGAAACGGGGCGGGACCTGGATGCCGACGTTCAACTACCGGCATCGCGGAGAAAAATGGAAGGCGAATGTCAGCGCATCCTACTCGAAAGGTACGAACTCGTACCGAAACATCGAAAAGGGATTCTTCGAGAACATCATTGTCCGCATGCGGGGACCGTTGACGGTACGATATGATGATGTGGATCGCGACGGCCCGAGCATCGTGACGGTCACCAAAGGCGGGCAGGTCATTGACCAGACAGAGCTCGACAACTACTACGTCGATCGCACCACTGGCAATCAGAGACAGTCCGAGGACATCGTCACCGCCTTCAGGGCCGATCTCCAGCGTTCGTTCGATTTTAGAATACCAGTCGAAGTGAAGGCTGGAATCGATGTCCGCCGCAACACACGTGACGTCAGCCGGACTCCTGCGGCATGGATCTTTGTGGGTGCGGATGGCGTCCCCAACTCGGCGGATGATGGCGCGGGCGCATTTGTGGATGAGGGATTCTCGCAGATTCCGCCTGCTTATGAGCATCCACGCATCGAATACCCGAGCTACCACAAGCTTTACGACCTCTACGTGGATCATCCGGAGTACTTCAGGGCGAATCCTGCGGCGGATCATCGTACGCTCGTCAATTTCTCGCAGGCGATCGAAGAGACGGTGTCGGCCGCTTTCGTGCGCGTCGACGCCCGGCTCCTTTCCAACCGGCTCTGGCTTGTGGGAGGCGTGAGGCTGGAGCGAACCGAGGACTCAGGCGAAGGAGCCTTTGTGGACAACAATGCGATCTACCTGCGCAACTCCGCGGGCGCATTCATCCTCGATTCATCCGGAAAAAGGGTCCTCATCACGACGGATCCGCTGGAGCAGGCCCGCCTCACGCATGTCGAGAGGGGCACCAAGGCGAAGAGCGACTATCAGGACTACTATCCCAGCCTCAACGCCACCTACAAGGTGAGTGATGACCTCCAGGTACGCGCGGCGTATGCAAGAACGCTGGGCCGGCCTGATTACGGAAACATCATCCCCGGCGTGACGCTGCCCTCCGGCGACGGAACGAACATCATCGTGCAGAATCCTGAGCTCTCGCCCTGGACGGCCGACAATTTCGACCTGTCCGCCGAGTACTACTTTAAGAGTGGCGGATTGTTCTCCGTTGGATTATTCCAGAAGGAGATTCAGGACTTTTTTGGTTCGGAGACGACCGTGGCGACACCGCAGGCCTTGGAGGCGCTTGGCCTTGATCCGAATCTCTACGATGGCTTTACGATCACGAAAGGCATCAACGTAGGCGATGCGCGTGTCCGCGGTTACGAGTTGAGCTACC
>CAYMLN010000228.1:0-4970 GCA_964391045.1 uncultured Saprospiraceae bacterium | reverse complement strand
CCCTTCCTGGCCAAGATCCTCCAGTCGCTTACCCATGCGGGGATCCTGACATCGACCCGCGGACCCCATGGCGGCGTCATGCTCACGCGGCCGGCAGAGCATGTGACGGTGCTCGACATCATCACCGTCCTCGAAGGGCCCGACTACTTCAATCACTGCCTCCTCGGACTGCCCGGCTGCGGGGAAGCCGAGCCCTGCCCGGTCCACGATTTCTGGAAAACAACCAAGGCCACGCTCCGCGAAGAGTTCTCTTCGACGAGCCTGGCCGGTTTAGCGGCGAAGGTCAACACGCATCGGTTCCGGCTCTCGGCCGACCAGTTTTCCTGATATTTTTTTACCCTTATTTAGGACATTTTTGTCCTAATAAAAACACCACTCACCATGGATACCAAACGTTCCTTCCTGACCTGGCTGATGCACCGCAAGAACTGGTGGTTGCCGCTGTTCATCATCTTCGGCGTGAGCCTCGCCGGCATCGGCTTCATCGGGTACGAAACCTATCGCAAGGCGCCACCCATCCCCGATTTCACCGATCCTGCCGGCCAGGTCATCATGTCCAAGGCGGACATCCTCGCCGGCCAGGAAGTCTTCCACCGCTATGCGTTGATGGAGTATGGGAGCATGTTCGGCGACGGCGCCCTGCGCGGACCGGACTTCACCGCACAGGCACTGCATATCATGTCGGACGAGATGCAAGCCTTCTATCAATCAAGACTGCCCTCAACGGAGACCACGCCACGCGACATCCTCGTGGCCGGTATTCGCGACCAGGTGCAGCGGGAGATCAAGACCAACCGCTACGATGCGTCCACGAACCGCACGATGCTCAGCGCAGGCCAGGTCGCCGCGGCGGAATCCCTTCCGGACTATTATTCAAAGGTCTTTACCAATCCCGCCTTTCCGGAAGCATTCCATCCAACGAACTACATCACCGATCCGAAGGAGATCCGTCAACTCGCACAGTTCTTCTTCTGGGGCGCGTGGGTGTGCAGCACGGAACGACCGGGGACGGGCTACAGCTATACGCACAACTGGCCTTATGACCCGGATGCGGGCAACCGGCCAACGCCGGCCACGATGGTGTGGAGCATCATCGGCCTCCTTGGGCTCATCCTCGGCCTGGGCATCGTCCTCCATTATTACGGCCAGATGGACCAGCTGTCGGACGACTATTACGCCAAGGGCGCGTCTGAAATGGTCACGGAGCGGAAACTCATGCGCTACGCCCCTACCCCGACGCAACGGGCATCGTTCAAGTACTTCTACGTGGCTGCCGTACTGCTTCTCGTGCAGGTCCTCGCCGGCATCCTCACCGTCCATGATTTTGTCGGCTTCACCCAGTTCTTTGGTGTGGACCTGCGCGAATGGCTGCCGGTCACGATCGTCCGCAGCTGGCACCTGCAGATCGCGCTGTACTGGATCTCCGCCTGCTGGGTCGGTGGTTCGATCTTCATTCTCCCGCTACTCACGAAACAAGAACCCAAGGGACAGGTCGGCCTCGTCAACCTCCTCTTCTGGATCTTCTTTCTGCTTGTGGCCGGCTCCGTGGTCGGCATCTTCATGGGTCCGAAAGGCCTCCTCGGGGAAATGTCCCGCTGGCTCGGCCACCAGGGCTGGGAGTTCGTCGAACTCGGACGCCTTTACCAGTACATGCTGCTCGGCATCTTCGCCCTCTGGGCCTGGATCGTGTACCGCGGCGTGAAGCCGGTGCTCCAACGCGGCAAGCCGTGGGCCCTGCCCAACTGGTTGGCATATGCCGTTATCGCCATCCTCCTGCTCCTGTTGTCCGGCTTCGTGGCGACGCCGCAGACTAACTTCGTCATCGCCGACTTCTGGCGCTGGTGCGTGATCCACATGTGGGTCGAGGCCTTCTTCGAGGTCTTCACGACGATCGTTGTCGGGTATCTCATGGTCCTCATGGGCCTCGTGAGCCGCGAGGCCGTGACCAAGGTCGTGTTCCTCGCCACGCTGCTGTTCCTCGGCTCGGGCCTGCTCGGCATCTCGCACAACTTCTACTGGAATGCGAAACCTGTGGGCACGCTGGCCATCGGCAGCGTCTTCTCCACCCTGCAGGTCGTGCCGCTGATCCTGCTCACGCTCGAGGCCTGGCGGTTCCGCAGCATGCCGGCCAAACTGCAACAGCAAAGCAACGGCGATCGCTCCTCGCTCTTCGCCATGCAAGGCGTGTTCCTCTTCCTCATCGGCGTCAACTTCTGGAACTTCTTCGGCGCCGGGGTCTTCGGCCTGATCATCAACTTGCCGATTGTCAACTATTACGAACACGGCACGTACCTCACGGTCAATCACGGCCATGCCGCACTCATGGGCGTATACGGCAACCTCTCCATCGCGGCCATCCTGTTTTGCTATCGCTACCTCATCCTTCCGGAACGGTGGAATGCCAAACTTGTGCGCACATCGTTCTGGTCACTCAACATCGGCCTGTTCCTGATGGTCGCACTCGATCTTTTTCCCGCCGGCGTCCACCAACTCTTTGCTACGATCGACAACGGCCTTTGGTTCTCGCGCTCGCAAACGTTTATCCAGGGCGGCGCTTTCCAGACCATGACCTGGCTGCGCATCATCGGCGGCAGCATCTTCTTCCTCGGCGGCGTCCTGCCGTTGGTCTGGTTCACGCTCACGCGCATCCGCGACCTCAAGCCCGTGCCTGCGCCCGAGCGTCGGTCAAGGCCAGTACCTGACGCCATCCCGGCCGAATCCATCTAAACGCTTTCACCCTCATCACACACGTTCATAAACCCTTTCGCATGAAAACACTTCGTTTACTCCTGCCCTTCCTCCTGCTGGCCGGCCTGTTCGGCATCCAGTCCTGTTCGGAGGACCCCGATTCCACATTCGTCGCTTCCACGGAGACGGCGGCTTATACGGCCGACGTACCCGTGGAATGGTACCGCCTCTTCGAAGAGATCGACCGCTACGCCCCGGGGTATCGTCCGCCGATCGCCGCGCGTGCATTGGGCTACATCGGCCTCGCCGGCTATGAGGCGGCCGTGCCCGGCATGCCGACGTACCAGTCCTTGTACACGCACCTGTCCGGCTATCGCCTCCCGACGCCGGATGTCGGGGCGGAGTACCACTGGCCCACCTGCGTGAACGCAGCCTATGCCTCCATGTTCCGTCATTTCTATCCGCACCTCGAGACCAGCCGACTCGCCAAGATCACCAGTCTCGAAGGCTCATTCGAGAACGCGTTCCGCGGAGAGATCGAGGACGACGTGTTCTCCCGCTCGAAGATCTTCGGTGAACAGATCGCGGATGCGATCTATGGATGGTCCATCAGCGATGCTGCGGGACACAACGCCTACCTCAACCCAAAACCGGCGAGCTATACGCCGCCCTTCGGCCCGGGCAAATGGTCCCCGACCAAGCCTGACTTCTCCCCCGCCCTGACGCCCTACTGGGGCCAGGTGCGCACCTTCGCCCTTAAAGGTCCGGAACTGGTGTCGCGTCCACCGCTGGCCTGGAGCACGGAACCGAATTCCGCCCTGTACAACCAGGCAAATGAGATCCAGATCTGGGTGGACAACATCAACGCGGGAAAGGACGACGAGAGTCAATGGATCGCGGAGTTCTGGAGCGACGACTTCGGCAGCGTCACCTTTACCCCGCCGGGTCGCTGGATCGCCATCGCCAACCAAGTCGTCGACGCCGAAACGCCCTCGCTGGAAACGGCCGTCGTCCTGTACGCCAAGATGGGCATGGCCCTGTGCGATATCGGTGTCGCGGTATGGGGCTCCAAGTACATTTACAATTACGAACGTCCCGTACACTTCATCAACCGGGAGTTTAATACGGAATGGTCCACGATCCTCAACAATCCGGCGAATGGCCTGCGGGGCGTGACGCCGGAATTTCCCGCCTACCCCTCCGGGCATTCCGGCTTCGGCGGCGCGGGCGCACGTATCCTGACTGACGTATTTGGCTTCGATTACGCATTTACCGACAACTGCCATAAGGACCGGACCGAGTTCCGGGGTGCCCCCAGGTCGTACAACACATTTATCGAGATGGCCGAGGAGAACGCCTATTCGCGTCTTCCGCTCGGCGTCCATTTCCGCATGGATTGCGACGAAGGCCTGCGCCTCGGCTACCTCGCCGGCCAGCGCGTCCTCCAACGTCCGTGGCGCAAATAAGCAACTCCAACGCCTCCATTCCAACGGCCCGGGCGCACATGCTGCACCGGGCCGCATTTTTTTATACCGAATATTCAGATTACAAGGTATTTTTATCTTGTATAGGCCGTTGCGTCCACCGCCGGCCAAGTCGTAGTGCCAAACCTGAGTATCATGGAAAATATCCGCACCCTCACCCTCGCCGATCTCGTCACACGCGACGCGGGCATCGCCGCCGTTTTCGAACACTACCATCTCGACTATTGCTGCAAGGGCAAGCGGACACTGGCCGATGCCGCGACCACCGCAGGGCTTGACCTCGATGAGCTGACCAAACAGGTGGAGTCCCGGCTGGCCCATCCCGTCGATGAGGTCGCCGACCATTACGTTCCCACAGCACCCGATGACCTTGCCGATCATATCGAGCAGCATCACCACCGCTATGTGCGCGATATGATCCCGGCGATCACGGCCCACATGACCAAGGTGGCCGCCAAGCACGGCGAGCGGCATCCCGAGTTGACGGCCATGGCAGCCGTCTGGCACCGGCTCGCCGACGAACTGACCGCGCACATGGAGAAGGAGGAAGTGGTGCTCTTTCCCTATATCCGCCGCATGATGGAGGTCAGGCGCAACGGGCGATATCACTTGCTCCCGGTGGTGCCCGTGCTCCAAAAGCCGGTTCGCACCCTCGAACGCGAACACGAGATGACCGGCTACCTGCTGGAGGAATTGCGCAATCTCAGCCTCGACTTCTCCCCGCCGGAAGACGCCTGCACGACCTACCAGCTCACCTTCCGCGAACTGGAGGCGTTCGAGGAAAATCTCCACCAGCAC
>CAYMLN010000227.1:1190-4974 GCA_964391045.1 uncultured Saprospiraceae bacterium | reverse complement strand
GCCTCGAGGCGCTCGGCGAAGACGAGGATCTCCTTGCCCAGCGTCGTGGGCGAGGCAGGCTGGCCGTGGGTATGCGCAAGCATGGGCAAGGCGCGGTGCGTTTCGCCGAAGGCCCGGATGTCCGCGAGGACGGCCTTGATCGCAGGCACGAGGTGATGCGCGTAAGCGTCGCGGATCATCAGCGGGAAAGCGGTGTTGTTGACGTCCTGCGACGTGAGGCCGAGGTGCACCCACTCGCGCATGTGGCCGAGGTCGCCCGCGTCCAGTTTTTCCTTGAGGAAATACTCGATCGCCTTGACGTCGTGGTTGGTCGTTCGCTCGATGGCCTTGATGCGTTCGGCATCGACGTCACTGAAGCCGGTGATGATATCGCGCAACCACGCCTGGGATTCCGCTGATAAAGGCGGCCCCGGAATGATGCCCGTCCCGGCGAGGGCGAGGAGATATTCCACCTCCACCAGGCACCGGTATTTCATGAGGGCGGCTTCCGAGAAACAGGCGCTGAGGGCAGCCGTCTTGTCGGCGTAGCGCCCGTCGATGGGCGAAAGGGCATGCAGGGCGGCGGAAGGCTGGCTCATGTTCATATGCGCTTAGGCCCGCAAAGGTAGCGCGCTTCGGCCGTTGGCCTAAACGTCGCCGTCTTCTTCCTCCTCGATGGACGAAAGCCCGTCCTCCGACGCTTCGCCATCGGGCAGGCCGGGCAGCGGCACGGTGATCGTGGTCGTAGTGCCGACGCCGGGCTCGCTGTGCACGGAGATCTCGCCCTTGAGGAAGTTGACGCGCGCCGCGATGTTCTCTGTTCCCATGCCACGCCGTGATGACGGGGGATCGTAACCGCGGCCGTCATCCTCGACCATGATCTCCAGGTCGTCGGGATTGCGGATGAGCTGCACCAGGATCTCGGTGGCGCCCGCGTGCTTGAGCGAATTGTAGAGGAGCTCCTGGACGATTCGGAAGATGTGCAGGCCGATAGGCATCGGGAGGTCGTGCAGGGGGCCGAAGTGGAGGAATTCCATGTGCGGGGTATCCTTCGACTCGATGCGGTTGATGAGGTCGCGGATGGCGGGAACGAGGCCCATCTTCAACAGCGCCCCGGGCTGCATGTTGTTGGAGATGGTCCGGACCTCGTTGCACGCGTTGTCGAGCAGGTTGTAGGCCTTGGCGTATTCCGCCTGGCGCGAGATCTCGGGGATCCCCGCCTGCAGGGCGTCGAAGTGCAGCTTGACGGTCGAGAGCAGGCCGCCGAGGCTGTCGTGGAGGTCGCGGGCGATGCGCTCGCGTTCCAGTTCCTGGCCCTGCAGCATCGAACTCATGTTCTCGATCTTGATGTTGCTTTCCAGCTCGCGGATCTTGCGCTGGTTGATCTCCTCGTTCTGCGCGGTGATGATCTGGTTGGCGCTGAGCCGCTGCTGGTAGCTGCGGATGATGACGTAGGAGCCGATGAGCATGATGACGATCCCGACGAGCAGCGCGTAGCTGATGATCCGCTGGATCCGCGACTTGAGCACGGTGATGTTGCGGTCGCGCGCGAGGTCCTGCATTTCCGTCTGCCGCTGGATGTCCTGGTAGCGCAGCAGGGCCTGGCGGATGCTTTCCGAGCGCATGGCGTTGTTCAGGCTGTCGGTATAATTCGTGAAGACCTTCATGACCTGCAGGGCGCGTGCATTGTCGCCCATTCGTTCGTAGCACTCGGCCTGGTACCGGTACAAGGCACGCCGGACGAAGGGATCCTGCCGGGCCAGTTCAAGGCCCTGCCGGAAATAATACTGGGCGAGGGTGTATCGGCCTGATTGCATGTTGTAGAGGCCGGCATGAAGATGCATCGACGGAAGA
Organism: uncultured Saprospiraceae bacterium; assembly: GCA_964391045.1. Classification (GTDB taxonomy): domain Bacteria; phylum Bacteroidota; class Bacteroidia; order Chitinophagales; family Saprospiraceae; genus Opimibacter. The sequence continues at coordinate 3,141 of CAYMLN010000227.1, read as the reverse complement.
AAGGAGCGATACCGGATGCTGTCGAAGCGTGTCAGGTCGAAGCTGATCGAATCGGGCAGCCGGCCGGACGACAGTCCGCCAGGTTGAATGGCCGCGACCGTCAGGCGGTTGAGGCTCGAGAGCAGCGTATCCTGCAGGTGCAGGTTGAGCCGCCCGGCATCGTTGAAGTATTGCACGGCCTGCGGGATGTCATTGCGCGCCAAGTGCACTTCCCCGATCTGCTGGAGCATCCGGGCCTGGAGCAGGGTGTCCCGGCGCGCCTCGGCAAAGGCGAGTACGCGGTCGAAGAGGGAGATGGCCTCGAGATAGTACTCGCTGACGCAATACAGCCGGCCCAGGTCGGCGATCGTCAGGAACATGTTGACGGTGTCGCCGGCGCGGCTGAACATCTTCTGCGCCTCGATGTAGTTCCGGATCGCCCGGTCCAGGTTCTCGATCTCGGCGAGGTCGCGTTCCGCGATCAGCCGGTAGGCCTCGCCGGCCTTGCCGTACTGGCCGTCTTGTTCGAATAGCGTGACGTAGCGGTACAGGTCGGCGGTGGAGGCCTGGTCCAACGACTGGGCGTGCAGGGTCCCCGCGATCATGAGCAGGATCGCAACCAGCATGCGGCAACGCCGCGGGAGGAAATATGTCGAATCGGGCTTCAACAAATTAACGGGTCATGTGCTGCCGCAAGGGCAACGCGAAAGGGGGAAGAGGGCGGCATCGGCCGATGGTCCCGGGCAACGGTCATGACATCGTCAGGACTGTCGCGTCAGGTGATGTTCGAGCGCCACCCGCACGAGTCCGGCGGTATTGCGCACATTGAGTTTGGTCAACAGGCTGCGGCGGTGCGACTCGACGGTCTTCAGGCTGATGAAGAGCTTGTCGGCGATCTCCTGCGTGGTGTGTTCCTTCACGATAAGCTCGAGCACGTCTTTTTCGCGCCGCGAGATCTTGGGCATCAGCGTGGCCGACCGCTTCTGGCCCGAACGCTGGTTGACCAGGCTCTTCATGATGGTCTCGGTCACGGCCTCGCTGAAGAACGATTGCCCCTTCGCGACCTGTTCGATCGCCGTGATGAGTTCCTTCTTGCCGGTGTTCTTCAGGATGTACCCCTGCGCGCCGTACTTCAGGATCTCGGTCACGAAGCTGTCCTCGTTGTGCATGGACAGCGCCAGGACCTTGACGGCCGGATTCTCCTTGCTCAGCCGCTGGCAGACCTCGATGCCGTTCATCCCGGGCAGGTTGATGTCGAGGAGCAGCACGTCGACCTCATGCGTCTTGAGCAGGTCGAAGACCTCCGGGCCGGTGTGGCACTTGGCGACGACCTGGATATGTTCGTGCCCGTTGAGGATCGATTCGATGCCCTCGACGAACATGTTGTGGTCATCGGCGATCATTACCCGGATCATGCGCGAAATGTGGTCTGACGTGTTGATGAGCAAAAGTAACGGAATTCAGGGTCAGACCGCAATGACCTGGTCCTCCAGGCGGATGTCGAGTGGTTCACCCTCCAGTCGCGTCACCGTACAACGCCCTTCGGCGATGTCGACGGCCAGCAGCCGGTGGCGGAAACGCACCTTGAAGCGGAAGCCCGTCCAGCCGGCGGGAAGGAAGGGATCGAACGCAAGCTGGCCGTCGCGGACCCGCATGCCGGCAAAGCCGCGCACGACGGACATCCAGGAGCCGGCCATGCTGGTGATGTGCAGGCCGTCTTCCGTATCGTTGTTGTAGTTGTCGAGGTCGAGCCGCGCGGTGCGCAGGTACATTTCCTGCGCTTTCTCCCGCTTGCCGAGCCGGGAGGCCAGGATCGCGTGCACGCAGGGACTGAGCGACGACTCATGCACGGTCATGGGCTCGTAAAAGTCGAAGTGCCTCCGCAGTGAATGCTCGTCGAAATCTTCCTCAAAAAAGTAAAAGCCCTGCAGCACATCGGCCTGCTTGATGAAACAAGATCGCAGGATCCGGT
>CAYMLN010000227.1:0-1180 GCA_964391045.1 uncultured Saprospiraceae bacterium | reverse complement strand
TCCGGTCCCAGGACCATTTCTGGTTGAGCGGACGATCCGCCTTCGGCAGGTCGGCCGCCGGCATCAGCACTTTGTCCAGGAAGCCATCCTGCTGCAGGAATACCTGGCGTTCCGCATCGTAGGGCAGGTACATCTTGTCGCAGATCTCCCGCCAATGTGACGCTTCGCCGTCGCGCCACTGGGTTGCGGAGGCAATGCGCGCCCATTCCGCGGGTGCCGCTGCCTTCACCCGTTCCACCTCGTCGGCGGCATAGGTCATGCACCACTTCGCGAGGTAGTTGGTGTACCAGTTGTTATTGACGTTGTTCTCATACTCGTTCGGCCCGGTGACGCCGAGCATCACGAAGGCCTGCCGCGCTTCGCTCCAGTTGACGCGCTGCGCCCAGAACCGGGCCACGCCGATCAGGACTTCCAGGCCTTTCTCCGCCATGTAGGCCTGGTCGTCCGTGTACCGGATATAATCGTGGATGGCATACACGATGGCCCCGTTGCGGTGGATCTCCTCAAACGTGATCTCCCATTCGTTGTGGCACTCCTCGCCGTTCATCGTCACCATCGGGTAGAGGGCCGCGCCGTCGGTAAAGCCAAGCTTGCCGGCATTCTCGATGGCCTTGGCGAGATGGAGATAGCGGTAGACGAGGAGGTTGCGGGCGACGGACGGGTCTGCGCAACTGAGGTAGAAGGGCAGGCAATAGGCTTCGGTGTCCCAGTAGGTGCTCCCGCCGTATTTCTCGCCGGTGAATCCCTTCGGTCCGATATTCAGCCGCGGGTCCTCGCCGGTATAGGTCTGCCAGAGATGGAAGATATTGAAGCGGATCCCCTGCTGCGCCTCGACATTGCCGTCGACCTCGATGTCGGCGCCATCCCAGATGTGTTGCCAGGCGGCCTCGTGGGCGACCAGCAGGGCGGCGTAGCCGGTGTTCGCGCAGCGCGCCACATGCTGCATGCCCGTCGCCGACTGCTTGTCCGGTTCGACATACAGGCTGCTGAGGTTAACCACGTATTTGTCCAGGACAAGTTCGTCGCCGTCGCGAAGGTCCGCGGCAAAAACCTGCCGGGCCTTCATGGGCTCGACCGTCACGGGCTGGCCGGCCAATGATTGTCCGTTGAGGGTCATGCGGTTTTCCATGAACGAACTGACGACGAAGCCGGTCTTCTTGGTGCGTGCCGAGACCATGCC
>CAYMLN010000226.1:0-4984 GCA_964391045.1 uncultured Saprospiraceae bacterium | reverse complement strand
GGTTGCGGCATCTGTGATCTCCACGCGTGCGCGGACCAGGGCGGCCTTTTCCTGGATGGTTTCTACGACGGTGGCTTTCACCGTGATGAACTTGTCCTTCTTGATGTCGTTGCCCAGGGAGTCCTTGGCTACGTTGCCGCGACCGTCGAGAACGTATTCCCAGCCATCCTTGATCGAGCGGGCATATTCCTTGGAAGATTCCCGCCACCGTTCGGGAGAGACGTCGACATTCGTGACCCGGAGTTCGGCCAGGACGTCGTAGGTCCGCGCAGGATCCTCGACGGTGTAGAAGCGTTCCCAGTCGTCGGCCGACCGGTTGAGGTCACTGGCGAGCAGTTCGCGCGACAGTCCTGCCGGCAGTATGGACCGGCTCTCGTTGTCCAGGGTCAGGAGGATGTGGACGGTACCGATCTCGCGCAGCTCATCGCGAAGCATGCGCTGGTCATTGTCGGGGTTGATGGCGCGGATCTGGTCGACGAGGCGCCAGCCTTCGCGTGCGGCCTGCTTGTCGCCCCTTCGGGCGGCAGAGGTCAGTTCTTCCAGCTTGCCAACATAAAGCGTCTCGGCCCGGTTACGCGCTTCCGCCACGATCGGGGCTGTGCGGACGAACGTAAACTCGGCCTTGTGGCCGGACTCGCTGCGCAGGGGAAGGAGGGGCTCGATGCGGTCTTGTCGCCAGTCGATACCCTGAGCAATGCGGAGGATCTCCTCCCAACTGGTTGCGCGGCCTTCCAGGCGCAGCGCTTCGATACGGGCCATGTCGCGCCGCGTGGCCTTGGCGAACGCCTGTTCCAGGCCGAGGACATATTCCTCCTTTTTCGGCTTGCCGGTGAGTTTCTTGACGGCCTTCTCGATGACCGCGTCGTATTCGCCCTTGTCGATCATGCGTTCGATCGACCGGCAGCCGGCCAGGATCGACACGGCGGACAGGATGAGCAGCAGGTTTTTCATGTGAAGTGGGTGTGTTTGCCCGAATGACGTCCGGACGGGCGGCCGGGTTAGTTAAGGTGCGTTAAGATCATGGGCGGAAAATGACAGGTCCCCCTTTATCCAAAGAAAAAGGGCCGCCTTGCGGGCAGCCCTTTTGACTTGGATAGAAATTCTTTCTATGCGGATTATGCACGCTTGACGTGCACAGCATTGAGTCCTTTTCTTCCTTCGATCAGGTCAAAAGTCACGACATCGTTTTCCTTGACCTTTTCGTCCAATCCGGTGACATGGACAAAATACTCCTTGCCCGTGCTGTCCTCCTTAATGAAGCCGAAGCCCTTGGCCTCATTAAAGAATTTTACGATTCCTTTGTTCATTGAAAAAAAATTGATGATTTAAGCCGCAAAGATAGGGTTATTTTCTTATCACGGGGAAAATCGGCTGATTACCGCGCAAATCCGCTCCGGATAGGGGCCTGCGGAGCACCCGGCGGGGAAATCCCTACCTTTGCGGCGGCATTTCGCCCTGACGTTCCAACCTGACCGCCCATGCTTCGCGACATCGCCGTCGAGCACCTCAACATGCACCACATCCGCCATCCCGAGGACGAATTCGTCCGGGAGGTCCTGACTGATTACTGGATCTGCTGCGTGAGCCGGGAGGCCAGTCTCCTGGCCCGGAAAGAGGTCCTCGGGGGCAAGGCCAAGTTCGGCATCGTCGGCGACGGCAAGGAGGTGCCCCAGGTGGCGCTCGCCAAGGCCTTCCGTAAGGGGGACTGGCGCTCCGGGTACTACCGCGACCAAACCTGGATGTTTGCCCTCGGCATCTCGACGGTGGAGGCGTTCTTCGCCCAACTGTACTCCGATCCGGCCAACGATCCGTTTTCCGGCGGCCGGCAGATGAACTGCCATTTCGCCACGCCGGTCATCGGACCGGATGGCCAGTGGCTGCCGCAGCACGACACGTATAATATCTCGTCCGACATTTCCCCGACGGGCGGCCAGATGGCCCGGGCCGTGGGGCTTGCGCAGGCGTCTGTGTGGTATCGCCGGTTTCCCGAACTCGGCGAGCAACTGGCGATGAGCCGGGAGGGCAATGAGATCTGTTTCGTCTCGATCGGCGACGCATCGACCTCTGAAGGCGTCTTCTGGGAAGCGATCAATGCAGCGGCGGTGCTCAAGGCGCCGATGGCGGTATCGGTATGGGACGACGGCTACGGCATCTCGGTCCCTATTGCCTTGCAGACGACCAAGCAAAGCATCTCGCGCCTGCTCGAGGGTTTTCATGTCGACGAAAATGGCGACGGCATCCACTTGTACACAGCGAAGGCGTGGGATTATCCGGGCCTGTGCGAGATGTACGAGCGCGGCACCCAGAAGGTGCGGAAAAATCACCTCCCGGCCGTGTTCCACATCCAGGAATGCACCCAGCCGCAGGGACACTCGACGTCGGGAAGCCACGAGCGCTATAAGTCCGCCGAGCGCCTGCAATGGGAGAAGGAATACGACTGCATCGTGCGCATGGCGGCCTGGATCGCGGATACGGGCATCGCCTCCGCCCAGGCGCTGGACGATATCCGGGAGCAGGCCGTGAAATACACGCGCGAATGCAAGCAGCGGGCATGGGACAATTTTGTCCAACCCGTGCGTGCTCGTCGCCAGCATCTTGTCCAGATCTTCGAAGCGTTGCCCCAGGCGATTACCGCGGACCTTGCGATGCAGCCGCTGGCCGAAGAGATCCGGTCACCGCTCGAGGTTTTCCAATCCGAACTCCTCCAGCGGGGCACAAAACTCAAGCATCAGCTTCGCGCCCGGTTCAACCAACAAAGCGAGGCGCTTGACGCCACGCTGGCCGAATGGTTGTCGGCCGGTGAGACTGCCTTCAACACGAATCTCTATGCCGACGGACCGGGGAGCGCGCTGCGCGTACCGGTCATTCCGCCGGTCTATGCCGACGATGCGGAGTTCCTGACGGGCTACCAGGTACTCAATCGGTACTTCGACCAATTACTCGGGCGCGATCCGCGCGTCGTGGCCTTCGGCGAGGATGTCGGGCACATCGGCGACGTCAACCAGGGCTTCGCCGGGCTGCAGGACAAGTACGGGAAGGATCGCGTCTTCGACACGGGGATCCGCGAGTGGACGATCATGGGGCAGGCTATCGGCATGGCCCTGCGCGGCTGGCGGCCCATCGCGGAGATCCAATACCTCGATTACCTGCTTTACGGCATTTGTCCGCTTTCGGACGACCTGGCTACCTTGCGGTACCGGACCAACGGCCAGCAGGCGGCGCCGGCGATTATCCGGACGCGGGGTCACCGGCTCGAGGGTATCTGGCACTCCGGATCGCCGATGGGCATGTTGCTCAACGCCCTGCGGGGCATGCACGTCTGTGTGCCGCGCAACATGGTCCAGGCCGTGGGTATGTACAATACACTCATGCAAGCCGATGAACCCGGCCTGGTCATCGAATGCCTGAACGGGTACCGGCTTAAAGAGCGTTGCCCGTCAAACCTTGGCGAGTACACCGTTCCCCTCGGCCTGCCCGAGGTGCTGGCGGAGGGTAAGGACCTCACGATGGTCAGCTACGGGTCGACCCTGCGCGTCGCCCAGGAGGCGATCGAGATGCTCCATGCGTATGGCATCTCTGTCGAACTCATCGACGTCCAGACCCTGCTGCCGTTCGACCTCGAGCACGTCATCGGCCATTCGCTGCGGAAGACCTCGTCGCTTCTCATCGTCGACGAGGACGTGCCGGGCGGCGCCTCGGCATATATCCTCCAGCAGGTGATGGACGGACAGGACGGCTACTTTGCGCTCGACCGCAAGCCGCGCTGCCTGGCCGCGCAGGCTCACCGGCCGGCCTACGGCACCGACGGGGACTACTTCTCGAAGCCGAATGCGGGCGACATCGTCCGCGTGGTGCTGGAGATGATGGCCGAGTAGGGGGGCGAAATCTTCTATATTTGCGGGCTAATCACGCGCTTTGGCAGACAAGCTGGTCATCATTCCCACCTACAAGGAGAAGGAGAACATCGGTCGGATGATCGATGCCGTCATGGGTTTGGACGGCGGGTTTGACCTTCTCGTCATCGACGACGGGTCGCCCGACGGTACAGCTGACATCGTGCGAGAGAAGCAAGAGGCCTACGGGCCCAATATCTTCCTCATCGAGCGCGAGCAAAAGATGGGTCTCGGCACGGCCTACATCTACGGCTTCAAGTGGGGACTGGAGCGCGACTATCAGTATCTCTTCGAGATGGATGCGGACTTTTCCCACGGACCGGCGGATCTCCTTCGTCTCCATGCGGCCTGTGCGCAGGACGGCGCCGACGTGGCGATCGGCTCCCGCTACGTGCCCGGGGGCAAGGTCGTCAACTGGCCGGGCAACCGGCTCTTCCTGTCGAAGGGCGCATCCCTCTACACGCGGATCGTCACCGGCATGCCGGTCATGGATCCCACCGCCGGCTTCATCTGTTACAAGCGGGAGGTGCTCGAGCACCTCGACCTCGACAAGATCCGGTTTGTCGGCTATGCCTTCCAGATCGGCATGAAATACCTGGCCTATCGCGCGGGCTTCAAACTCACGGAAGTCCCCATCACTTTTACCGAAAGAGAGTTCGGCGTAAGCAAGATGCACGCGGGCATCATCCGCGAGGCGATCTTCGGCGTGCTGCGGCTGCGGCTGAGCTCGGTGTTCCGGCCGCGGCGATACAAACGGACCGCTTCGGCGTAGCCAACGGCAAACGGATAACGGATAACGGTCGACGGCGAACGGATAACGGTAAACGGATAACGGATAACGGATAACGGTAAACGGATAACGGATAACGGCAAAGTGCCGTAGGACAATGCACCGTTCAAGCCGATCTCAAATCCCGCATTGTTCATTGTTCACTGTTCACTGTTCATTGTTCACTGTTCATTCGTCATTCCCACCGTCTCCCACATCCGGCCTTAAAACCGGCCATTTCTCCCACATGATCGCGTTCCGGGTCCATCGGCGCCTGGTCCGGGCTGCCGGGCCGGCCGCGGCAGATCTTTCAGATACATAT
>CAYMLN010000225.1:4262-4993 GCA_964391045.1 uncultured Saprospiraceae bacterium | reverse complement strand
CCTGATACTGTGCCGCCGGTGCCCAGTGGCAGGTACCATTCAGCTGCATTTACGTTATCCCACGTGTCCGGGTTCCCGTCGGCTTGCTGCCAGGTCGTCGCGGCGCCGTAGAAAAGCTCCATCCGGTCGCGGGGATCGCCGTCGTTGACCAGCATGCGGATCTGTTTGCCGTTGGCCAGCTCGACCGGCCGGTCGCCGGAGAGGACCTCGAGGTTGCACTGGATCCGGGCGTCGAGCAGCATGCCCTCGGAGACGGTGGGAATCCCGCCGGCGAGGATCTCGCCCCGGCTGTCCAGGACCTCGGCGCGTATGGTGAAAGAACCACCCTCGCAGGGATACTGGGACAGGTCGACAAATCCGTACGGAATGTCGAGCACCAGGTCATTGTGCATCTTGAAGGCCTGGCCGCCTTCGCACGGGCACTCGACGGTTGTGGTCCAGCCGGGTGACAGGTCGGCGCGCAATTGGTCCTGCAATTCGGAAACATCGCCCTGGGGCGCCATGGCGGCGCGGGGGATGAACAGGTCCACATCCTCGCCGCATCCGGTGAGGAGGACCAGGATCACCCCTGCCCAAAACAACTTGCCCATTTCGACTTGCATATCGTGTAAGAGACGGATTCTTCGCATTTCGCTGCTTCCAGTTCGTCGGGGTTATAAAAAATGGTACCGGAGGCCCAGGTTCAGGCCGGCAAGGTGACGGCGTTCCTCCAGCGGGTATCCGTCGATCGT
>CAYMLN010000225.1:0-4252 GCA_964391045.1 uncultured Saprospiraceae bacterium | reverse complement strand
GACCAGGGCGGAGAAGTGCTCGGCGATCGGGAATAGGACACCGCCGCCAATGTAGAGGCTAAGGCCCAGGCTGGACTTGTAGGCTTGGAGGCGGTTGGGATCCTGGCTGTCGATCGGGCGGGGATGCAGGGCGGGATCAAGGATCTCGCCTTCTTGCCGGGACATGATATTGATCACAGGGCCCGCATGGATCATGAGCATCGATCGCTTCATCGGGATCTCCAGGCCGGCGAGGAGCGGAATGTCCAGGTACCGGTAGGTATTGTGGATCTTCTTGATGAGTGTCCCGAAGATGAGCACCCGGTTCGTGTCGGCGTAGAGGAAGGTGCCGTCCGCCGCGAAGAAGGAATCGATGCGTGTGGTGGACTGCGTGGCCAGCGTGTCGGTGTAGTCAAACACGTCGCCGACCTGGCTGTAATCCAGGCCGGTGCGGAAGGTCAGGCCATTGCGGAGGTGCAGGTTGATGCGCCCGCCGAGGTTCCAGGCATAAGCGGGATTTTCCGTGGCCTTGCGGGCGTCGGCATAGAAAGAGGCCTCCGCGCCCGTATCGGTGAGCGTGCGTGGGCTGAACCCATAGCCGCCATAGAGGTCGGCCGACCAGACGAGGTTGCCGGTGCCCTTGGAGAATTTATAACAATGGATGTCGGTCTTGAATTTCGGCTTGCGTTGCTTCGGCACGATCGGCATTCCGGTTTCGATCGAGGTCGTCAGGGTGGGCAAGGGGGATAGGAGGTCATCGGATGTGCCCGAGATTGCGTTCGCCGCGATGGAGGACGAAACATCTTGAGATCCGAGAGCATTGTCATGCCCATTCGCTATCGCGACAGGCGCAGTCTCTGAAGAGGATGTGGCGGAGGATTGCGTGCTGGTCTTGCGTTGGACGGAAGTCGTGCGGGAGGAAGAGCGGGGGCTGGACAGGACGGACGAAGTAAGTTCTTTGCGCTTCGTGGAGGTCGTGCCGGCGGTTGCCTGCGAAGGATCTGTTGCCGTAGACGAGTGAAGGGTAACGGTTGTGCCGGCCTGCGCATCTGCAGCGGGTGTTACGCGGGCCAGAGGTTCGGCGGGAAGGGGAGGCGTCTTGGTGGCTGGCCAACTGATGGCCAGATAGACCAGGCCACCGCCGAGGACGGCACCGGCGAGGAGGGTCATCCAAAACCAGGGCGCGAGTCGGCGTCCGGGTCGGGGAGGAAGTTCCGCCTCGATGCGCGTCCACAGCTCCTCGCGCACCGGCATCCGGTGATCGTGGAGGTTGTCGCGGAACGGGGTGAAGTCGGTCATACGGCAGCTTTTTGTGGCGCCATGAGGTAGCGTTGCATGTATTTACGGGCTTTCGTCAGCTGGGAGCGCGAACTGCTCTCGCCAATGCCGAGCAGGTCGCCGATCTCCTTGTGCGAATACCCCTCGATGATACTGAGGTTGAAGACCGTCCGGTACCCGTCTGGCAGCCGGTCGATCAGGTTGAGCAACTCTTCGGCCTGGAGTTGGTGGAGCGCATCCGGGTCCACGGGCAGGTCGGGCATGTTGTCTGCCGCATATTCGATCATCAGGCGGCGGGATTGCTGGATCAGGCGAATGCAGGTGTTGACGCAGATGCGCCGGAGCCAGCCCTCAAACGATCCTTCATGCCGGTACTGGACGAGATAGCGAAAGACACGGATGAAGCTTTCCTGCAGCGCGTCCTCCGCCTGGGAGGTCCCCATGTACCGGCGGCAGACACTGAGCATGACCGGGGCATAGCGATCGTAAAGGAGTCGCTGCGCCTTGCGTTCGTTGGCCATGCACCGCCGGATGAGTTCTGATTCGTCCAAATTGAGCCCGCTGCTGTGGTACGGTCAGGAAGATGATACCCGGAGAGGGACGGGCGCTGCCTGACCATCAAATTTAAGCCGGGGATTTTGCCGATACGGGGAAAAATGCCGTCAGCTCGCGTTCGGCCAGCCAGACGCATTCAAAAAAAATTACATATAAGACGAAAAAGTCGTCACAATGCGTTTATATTTACGACAAATTGATCGTCATGAAAGGCAGGGGCGCCCAATACAATCCCGACAATCCGTTTGCCGCCCACGGCAAGGCCCGGCATCCGGACCTCGTGTTTTCGCCGCCCGAGGGCGCCGTGGACACGGTCTACCTGCAGACCCATGCGAAGACGATCGTCAATGAGGTCGACAGCCCCGACATCGGGCTCGCATACTCGCTCAACCCATACCAGGGATGTGAGCATGGGTGCGTCTACTGTTATGCGCGCAACACGCACCCATACTGGGGATACAGCGCCGGCGTGGATTTCGAGAGCCGGATCCTCGTCAAGCATGAGGCGCCGGCCCTGCTCGCGAAAAAGCTGAGCTCGCCAAAATGGGTCCCTTCGCCGGTCATGCTGTCCGGCAACACGGATTGCTACCAGCCGATTGAAGCGAAGCTGAAGATCACCCGCCAGTTGCTCGAAATGTTCGAACGCTTCCAGCATCCGGTCGGCATCATCACCAAGAGCGCCTTGGTCCAGCGGGACATCGATATCATTGCCCGTCTTGCCGAACGCGATCTCGCCGCCGTTGCCATCTCCATCAACACACTTGACGAGTCACTCCGCCGCGAACTCGAGCCGCGCACGGCGACCATTGCCCGCCGGCTGGAAACGATCCGCGCATTGACCGACGCCGGCATCCATGTGACCGCCGTGCTGGCGCCGGTCATCCCGGGATTGAACGACCACGAACTGATGGACCTGATGGAAGCGGTAACGAAGGCGGGCGCGAAGAACGCCGGCTATATCGCCGTGCGGCTCAACGGGGATGTAGGGCCGATCTTCACGGACTGGGTGCGCAAGAAATACAAGGACAAGGCGGACCGCATCCTCAACCGCATCATGGACATCCACGGCGGCCAGCTCAATGACAGCCGGCCAGGTGTGCGGATGAAAGGCGAAGGGAAATACGCGGAGATGATCGGGGCGCACTTCCATCTCGCCAAGCGACGCTTCATGCCGAATCCGGTGTCCATGGCCTACGATACGACCCGTTACGAGAAAGCCCGAAAGCCGCAGACCAGCTTGTTTGACCTGCTGGGTGCATAACCCCCGAATGCAAAAGGCCTCCTCGCGGAGGCCTTTTGATTTTACATCATAACGCGCGGAGCGTCAACCGGTTTATCGGCCGATCATGAAGAAGTGGTGCTGTAGGTAGAACACCGCGATGCCGGTGAAGTAGCCGATCGCCGCGTAAAGGGAGATGCGCTTCATGTACCACATGAAGTCGATGTGCAGGATGCCCATCGAGGCCACGCCCGCAGCCGATCCGATAATGAGCATGCTGCCGCCCGTGCCCGCGCAATAGGCCAGCAACAGCCAGAAGTCGCTGTCCGGCGGCGTCGTAGCCAGGTCATACATCCCCATAGACGCGGCCACGAGGGGCACGTTGTCGACAATCGCGGAGAGCACGCCGATCGACGTCGTGATCGCGTAGAGGTTGCCGAACTTCTCGTCGAGCACGCCAGCCATCAAGGTCAGGTGACCCGATGTGTCCAACGCCCCGACGGCGAGCAGGATTCCGAGGAAGAACAAAATGCTTGGTGTATCAACCCGGTGCAGCATGGTGGCGACGGAGAACTGCTTTTTAATCTCCGGCGAATCATCGAGGTGAATGAATTCCGTGATATACCAGACAATGGCGACGGCGAAGAGGATGCCCATATAAGGCGGCATGTGGGTCACGGTCTTGAATACCGGCACGCCCAGCAGGGCGATGGTCCCGAGGGCGAACATGACCTTTTGCTTGAACGGTGTCGTCCGGGATTCTTCAGGAACGGCCTCGGGCCGGGGCGGTTCATTCTTCGACTTGCGGCGAATGAAGTACGAGGCGACAAGTAAGGGCGCGACGAGCGATGCGACCGAAGCCAGGAAGGTGCCGAACATGATCTTGAAGGTGGTCACCTGCCCACCGATCCAGAGCATGATCGTCGTGACGTCGCCGATCGGCGACCATGCCCCGCCCGCGTTGGCGGCGATGATCACGAAACCGCCGAATAACCATCTGTCCTTCTCGTGGGGGATAATCCGGCGCAGGAGGGCGCACATAATGATGGCCGTGGTCATGTTGTCCAGGATGGCCGACAGGAAAAAGGTGATCCAGCCGATTATCCACAGCAGCTTGACCTGGTTGGTCGTCCGAATACGGTCCGTGATGACCCGGAAGCCGTCGTGCACGTCGACGAGCTCGACGATGGTCATCGCGGCGAGCAGGAAGAAGAGGATCTC
>CAYMLN010000224.1:0-5027 GCA_964391045.1 uncultured Saprospiraceae bacterium | reverse complement strand
CCTCACAGGTTACTCCATGCCGTTTTACCGGCTGATCTTCGGGCGCGACAAGTCGGCCGAAAAACCCCGCGACGAACCCGACGAGCACTTCTCAGTGTGACGCCCCCGCGAGGGTGCCCAGCCATGCGGCCAGCAATCCCAGCACGACGGTCGACCCCGCGTATGCGAACGCTGTGAACGAATGCCCACGCTCGATCATGCCCAGCGTCTCGATCGAGAAGGCGGAAAACGTGGTGAACCCACCCAGGATCCCGGTGATGATGAAGAGCCGCCATTCAAGGGGAATGCCGACGATCCGGGAATAATGATACGCGTACCCGATCAGGAAACTGCCGATGATGTTGACGGCAAACGTACCCCAGGGCACATAGCCCGGCGCCTTGACCGGCAAGGCGAAGCTGATGATGTAGCGCAACACGCCGCCGATGAAACTGCCGAGGCCGATGAGGAAGAGGGTCGTGATCTGCATTGTAAGGGAGTGGAAAGTTAAAAGCTAAAAGCTAAAAGCTAAAAGGTAAAAGTGAACAATGAACAATGAAGAATGAACAATGAAAAGCTTGCCGCGGTGGGCGTCCCCGCCAACCGCAGGAGGATCGTATGGTTGGCGAGGACGCCAACAGGCCAATTTTGATGATGGTTGGCGGGGACGCCAACCATGGCCATTCGTAGCCCTGAGTTATTAGAAAGTTGAGACAGTTGAGACAGTTAAGTTGTGGTTTGGTTCCGATAAAGCATCTCAACTGTTTCAACTGTCTCGACTATCTAATCCAGCGATGCGTCCCCGGGCTCAACGCTCGCCGGCGTTACAGACGGTGGCAGGCCCATGATGAATTCCGTGAGGTTGGCGTCATTCGGCAGGTTGAGTTTCTTGCGGAGGCGGTAGCGGCTGCCTTCGACGCCGCGGACGGAGATATTAAGCAGGGGGGCGATCTCCTTCGTGCTGAGGTTCATGCGGAGGTAGGCGCAGAGCTTGTAGTCGTTGGCGCTGAGTTGGGGAAAGCGTTCGCGGAGGTTCTTGAGGAAATCGACGTGGACCTGGTCGAAGTAATGGGCGAAGTGGGCCCAGTCCTCGTCGAGCTTGACGTCGAAGTTGAGCAGGTTGAGGATGTGCTGGATCTCTTTCTTGACCCCGGGGGCTACCGCTTTTTCCCGGAGGGCGTGCAGCCCTTCCTGGACGGTCAGGAGGAGTTCGGCTTTTTGCACGAGGTGCATGGTGGTCATGGCCAGCTCCTGGTTCTTGAAATGAATCTCCGATTCGAGTTTGTCATTTTGCATGGCGGTGACCGCGGCGCGGGAGGCTTCGACCTCCCGGATTCGTTCGGCCTCGACCTCCCGGTGGGAGGCCTCGATCCGCGCCGTCTCCGACTCGAAGCGCCGGCGCTGCCGGCGGAAGACCGCGGTGAAGGCGCCGAGGACGAGCACGCCGTAGAGCAGGCGCGCCGGGGTGCCGGCATACCAGGGCGGTCGCACGCGGAAGGTGTACACGGCTTCCTCGCTGGTGACGCCGTCCCGGATGCGCGCCTGTACGCGGAACGTATGGCGTCCCGGTTTGATGTTTGTCAGGACGCGGTGTGGTTCCGTCGACCATGCCGACCAATCGTCGTCCATGCCATCGAGGCGGGTACGGAACTCCACCAGGTCGCGCAGGCCATATTCCGTGGCTGAATAGGAGAAACGCAGGTGATTCAGTCCGGCCGGAAGAATCGGCGCGGCCACCGGGAAATGTCCTGCATACCCGCCGTAAAGGACGGAATCGACTTTTCCCTGAGTCCGGACCTCGGTGATCACAAGGTGCAACAGGCTGTCCGCAGCGACAACAGGTCGATCTGTGAAGTGAATGAAACCCTCTTCCGTGCCAAAGAGGACGTTTGTTGCGTCGACCGGATAGATGAATTCGAAGCCGCCGACCAGCTTGCCGGTCAGTTCGGGGAAAACCTCTTTCCGGATCGACCGGCGCAATCCCGCCGAATTCGAGCGAATGCGTCCCACCTCATTGTCCACAACATACCAGATGTCCCCCCGATCGTCCTCGCGCAGGTACTTGACCCGGCGGGACTCACCAAGGAGAGCGTTGAATTCAGGATCGGGGCGAAAGCGCTCCTGGCCGGGGTCGTAAACGAAGACACCTTTTTCCGAACCGACAAAGACCTGGCCGGCGATGACGAAGACGTAGTTGTTGAGGTTGGTCGGCAGGCCGGCCGACTGGTCATAGAAACGGATCTCCGGATTGAACTTGTCCGTTTCCGTCCATCGGATGCGATATACGCCCCGGTACGGATGCGAGATCCATATCGTGCCCTCGGCATCGCGGACCATGATCCGACAGGATTCGGTGAGGCCCCGCAAGGGGCCGTCGTAGCGCCAGGTGTTCCCGATTTTGCGGAAGAGCGACAGCCCCTGGTATGTCCCTGCCAGCAGGAATTCAGGGGTGAGGGAGATGAAGGTCCAGTATCCACCGTCGGGTGAGGCGGGGTGGGCCTTGCCGTTTTCGACAGTCCGGGCGCCTTCGTGCTGACCGATCCAAAGGATGCCGCCGCTGTCAGCGAGGCCCCATACTTGCCCGTCGGCACCAGTCACGGGGGCGAAGACCGGTTCGGCGCCGGGATCGAAATATGTCCGCCAGCGAGTGGCATACGCGCCGTTTGACACGCCCAGGTACAGCCGACCGGCGTGAAGCGCGGCCGCATATCCGGTTCCGCGCAGGTCCCCGTCGGGCCGTATTGCGGTAAACCGGGACTGCATATTCACGCAGTCAATGCCGGTGTTGAGGCCCAGCCAGGCGTTGCCCGCCCGGTCCGCGAAGACATGCAGGACATTATTGTTCTGCAGGCCGTCACGACTGGTGAGATGCCGCTGCATCCGCCGCCGGTTGTCCAGGACGAACAGGCCGTCGAGGGATGTGCCCAGGGCCAGGCTGCCGTCCGATAGTTGGGCCGCCGTGTAGATCCGCTTGGCCGACAGCAGGGCATCATACTGGGTCTGCCATCTGCCAGTCCGGCCATCGGTGAGGTAATGGATGCCGTCCTTGAGCGTGGGCAGGAGCAGGGTGTCGGTCGTCCAGGGGATCGCCCCGGTGACCGGGCTGTTGATCCCTTCGAGGCGGGCGTGTGGGACGAACCTGTCACCTTGTATCCGGAAAAGACTGTCCGTTCCGACCTGTGCCACCGGTCCGTCGGCCGCCATGAACAAGGCATGGATCTCAGGACCCTTCTTCAATACAGTGATGTGTTCGCCGGAAAGACGAAAAATCGCCCGGTTGGTCCGGAACAGGGCCGCGTTCCCATCGGTCACGATTTCCCAGACGTCCTCGAAGTTCCGCTCGCCGGGCGGCAGGAGGCCGACCAGTGAGGTGTAAGCCAATTGTCCGCGCGCATCAGGGGCGAAGTAACCGATCTCGCTTTGGGCCCCGGCGTATATCCGACCGTCGTTGGCTGCGGCAACGGACCGGACAATGGTATTGTTGGCCACCGGGAAGACGGTCCAGGACGTCCCGTCATACCGGAGCATCCCGTCGTTATTGGCGAAGTACATGAGATTGCGCCCGTCCTGGGCCGCATCCCAGGTCTGGGTGCCGCCGCCATATACCTTGCGTGGAAAATTCCGGATCGGCGGTATGCCGAGGTTGACCGGTTGGCCCACCAGATTCAGGTTGTGGAGGCAAACCAGGAGCAGCGTTGAAGCGATTATCTGCCGCGAGACCCACCTCCACAGGCTTGCCGTACCTGATATTCTCGGGCGTCGTAGCCCGGTTAAAATGGCATGACCTTTAATCACGGGCATTCCATTATTGATGTCGTAGCGATGTCGTAGTCAAAAATAGGACACGACGTAGTCATGTCGTAGTCCCAAATTAACAAAACGTTTGATTTACAGTCATATTTGTCTGCCTTCGCGTAGTGTGAAAGCGATCTGTTCAACTGAAAAACTAAACGTATGACCCGTTTTCTACTTACCCTTGCCACGTTTTGGCTGGTTTCCGGAGCAGTCCGTGCCCAGACCACGATTCTCGACTTCGAGTCGGCCGGCACCAGTACCGTATTCCAGTATTTCGGCAGCCCGCTCGACGGGACATTCACCGCTGTGATCGAGAACCCGGACAAGTCGGGCATCAATACCAGTGACAGTGTCACGGCTTATGTCAAGCCGGCTGTCGCGGAGGTCTGGGCAGGATGTTATTCCAACCCGAACCCGACCACGCCGATCGACCTGATCGCAAACAACCGCATCGCCATCAACGTTTGGATGGACCACATCGGCAACCTGGCCCTGAAACTTGAGGGTTCGACCGACGGTGGGGATAACTGGGTTATCACCCAGCCGAATACCAAGGTCGGTGAATGGGAGACGATCATCTTCGACCCGGCCATCCCGTCCATCGAGGCCCCCAACACCGCGGCCATCGGCCATACCTACACGCGCGTCGTCCTGTTCTTCGACTTCGGTACCGGCGGTACGGGTGTCGACGTGACCTCCTATTTTGACGACCTCGTGACCCTGGCGCCCCCGCCGGTGGTCACGACGGTGCTCGACTTCGAGACGCCGGAGACCAGCACGGGTTTCCAGTATTTCGGCAGCGCACAGGATGGCACCTTCACCGATGTGATCGAGAATCCGGACAAGTCCGGTATCAATGAAAGCGACAGCGTTACGGCGTATGTCAAGCCGGCCGTCGCCGAGGTATGGGCCGGTGCGTTCAGCAACCCGAACCCGATGACGCCGGTCACCCTCGACCCCGGCAGCCAGGTCTGTATCAAGGTCTGGATGGACCATATCGGCAATCTCGCCCTCAAACTCGAGGGCGGCACGGGCGGCCAGCCCAACTGGGTCACGCAGGTGTCCAATACGCAGGCAGGCGCATGGGAAGAGTTATGCTTCGACCCGACCGTGCCCTCGATCGAGGCCCCCTTCGAGCCGGCATCCGGCACGTATGAGCGCATCGTCCTGTTCTTCGACTTCGGCCAGACTGGCACGGGCACGGATGTCACGTCCTACTTCGACGACATCATCGTCAAGTCGAGCGGCGCGCC
>CAYMLN010000223.1:0-5038 GCA_964391045.1 uncultured Saprospiraceae bacterium | reverse complement strand
GCCGAGATTCCTGAGGTGGATGCTTACTTCGGCACCATGGAACTGCCCGCGTTGCTGAAGACCATGGGCGCGACCTACCGCGACGAACTGATCGGCGAGCGGAGCATCGTCACGCCGCCGCATTACGCCTACCTCAAGATCTCCGAGGGATGCAACCGGACCTGCGCGTTCTGCGCCATCCCGCTTATGCGCGGCAGCCATGTCTCGCGTCCGATCGAAAGCCTCGTCGCCGAGGCGCGCCACCTGGCGGACCGCGGGGTCCGCGAACTGGTGCTGATCGCGCAGGAACTGACCTATTACGGCCTCGATCTCTACCAGCGACGGGCGCTGCCCGAACTGCTTGAGCAATTGTGCGCCGTGCCGGGAATCGAATGGATTCGGCTTCACTATGCATATCCGCACAAGTTTCCCGTCGACGTGATCCGCGTGATGCGCGAGCAGCCCAAGGTGTGCAACTACCTCGACATGCCGCTCCAGCACATCAGCGACCCCGTGCTCCAGCGAATGCGGCGCCAGATCACCGCGGCGGAAACGCGTGAACTCATTACGCGCATCCGGGAGATGAACCCGGAGATCCGCCTGCGGACGACCTTCCTCGTCGGGTTCCCCGGGGAAACGGATGAGGACCATCGCGCACTGTGCGATTTCGTCCGGGAGGCCGGCTTCGACAGGGTCGGGGTCTTCGAATATTCCCATGAGGAAGGAACGCGCGGCTACGCGCTGGAAGATGATGTCCCGGCAGAGGTCAAGCGCCAGCGCGCGGAGGAGATCATGGCGATCCAGCAGACGGTCTCCCTCGAACGGAATGCAGCCCTCGTCGGCCGGACGATCCGGGTGCTGATCGACCGCCGGGAGGCAGGCCAGTTTGTCGGTCGCTCAGAATACGATTCGCCGGAAGTGGACAATGAAGTTTGGATCAACGGGAATGCGGAGGCTGTTGAACCCGGGCGATTCGTTCATGTTAAGATCTCCAGCGCGTCGGAATACGACCTGTACGGCGAGCTCGTTCCCGATCCCGATGCCGGCACACGATAACCTGATGAGACGAATGGCCTCGCCACAATGGCAGGGGCTGGGGGCGGCGGGCCTGATGACCTTCCTAGGCCTCGTGGACCTCGCCATGCCCCATCCGGACACCTTCATGGATCCCGGTTATTCCTCCTGGGCCATCGCCACGGCAATGATCCTGTGCTTCACCATCCTCAACACCCTGACGTTACTTCGGATCGTTTCCGATGGCCCCTATTTTGGGCGGTCCGTATTGGTGCTTGTCAGCCTCATGACCTTTGGCTACCTCCTCTCCTGGGGGCTGTCGGGCCGGCATATTGACGAGTCGGGCACGTTCCGATGGCTCTGGTTCGTCATTACGTTCGCCTGGCTGGTGTTCTTCGTGATCGTGCGGTCGGTCAAGCGGATCGTCGGCATCGCCCTCCGGGAAGACGAACGCCTGCGCGGTGGCGAATAAAAAAAGCCGGTCAATCCTGACCGGCCTTGTTGAGCGGGAGATGGGAATCGAACCCACGGCCCTCAGCTTGGGAAGCTAATGCTCTACCCCTGAGCTACTCCCGCGAACGGCACGAAATTCTGATTTTTTTCGGATTTTGAAAGCATAAACCGAAGAACATGGTTCGCCTCGCTTCCTTTTTCCTGGCCATTGTACTCATTGCAACAGCCTGCTCGCCCAAGACCACCGTCCCGCAGGCACAGGCCCCGCCACCACCACCTCCGCCGTTGCCCACGCCCGCGCTCGAAGGCATTCCCATCGACTCGGCCACCCGTATCGGGGTGCTGCCCAATGGGATGACGTATTACATCCGCGCCAACGGAAAGCCGGAACATCGTGCGGAACTGCGGCTTGCGCTCAAGGCCGGCTCCATGCAGGAAGACGACGACCAGCTCGGCCTGGCCCATTTTATCGAGCATATGGCCTTCAACGGGTCGGCACATTTTTCGAAGAATGAGCTTGTCAACTATCTCGAGAAGGCGGGATCCCGCTTCGGCCCCGACCTCAACGCGTATACGAGTTTCGATGAAACGGTCTACATGCTGCAGGTGCGCACGGATGCTGCTGGCCAGTTGGACACAGGACTCCTAATCCTGCAGGATTGGGCAAATGGGATCGCCTTCGCCCCGGAGGAGATCGACAAAGAGCGCGGCGTGGTCATCTCGGAATGGCGCAGCCGGCTGGGCGCGGAGCAACGCATGCAGCAGGCATACTTGCCGTATCTCTATTACCGGTCCCGGTATGCCGCGCGGCTGCCGATCGGCGACACGAGCATCATTCGCCATGCGCCGTATGGGACGGTTAGCCGGTTCTATGCCGATTGGTACCGGCCAGAGTTGATGGCGATCCTGGTCGTCGGTGATATTGATCCGGACCAGATCGAGGCCCGGCTAAAAGCATCATTCGGCACGTGGATCGCGCCTTCGCCGGCCCGGCCGAAGGCACCGGCGGCGATCGCCCCGTATGAAGGCACTTTTGTCAAGGTCCTGACGGACCCGGAAGCCACGCAAACCCGCATCCAGGTCATCTACAAGCATCCGAAAGCCTCGACCGTATCCGTGCTGGATTACCGGCAGCGCCTCGTGGAGACGCTGGCCACCCGGATGTTGAGCAAGCGCCTGAGTGACCTGGCACAGGCGCCCGATCCGCCCTTCACGGCGGGCTTTGCGTCCTATGGCAATGACATCGGCGACCTGGCGACGTACACAGCCCTGGCCATCGCGGAACCGGCCAAGTTGCAGCGGGCCTTCAACGCATTGTTGGAAGAGAATCGGCGCGTCCAACTGCACGGATTCACGGCAGGCGAACTGGAACGGGAGAAGGCTGTCGTCCGGCGGCAAGCCGAGCAGGCCGTGCTCGAAGCCTCGAAGAGCGAATCGTCCCGTCTCGTCCGGCGCATGATCTCGCACTACCTCAACAAGATCCCGATGCCCTCGGAAAAGCAACACCTGTCGATGTACGAATCGATGTTGCCCACCATAACCCTCGATGAAGTCGGCGCCGTGATTCGTCGCCTGATCACGGATCGCAACCGCGTCGTCCTGCTGACGGCCAATGCGAGCGATGCCGCGATGCTGCCGGATTCGGCGGCGCTGACGGCCATGCTGGTCCAGGCAGCCACGGCACAACCCGCGCCCTATGAAGATGTGGATCTCAGCGCGCCGATCGTCCGGGGCGATTTTTCACCCGTGGCGGTGAGGGACATCCGCGTCGATACGGTGACAGGCATCCATGCCTGGACGCTGGCCAACGGGATCCGGGTGCTCGCCAGGCCTACGGATTTCAAGAACGACGAGATCCTGATGAATGCCTATAGCCCCGGCGGGCATTCCCTGTATCCGGATGCCCTTTACCCCTCGGCCTCGATGGCCGCCGGTGTCGTATCCTCGAGCGGGATCGGGACATACAAGGCCACGGCCCTCAGCAAGAAACTCGCAGGCAAGCGGGTCAGTGTGCGCCCAGGCATCTTCGAACGGTACGAGACCCTCAGCGGCTCCTCCGCGAAGGCCGATCTCGAGCTCATGCTCCAGTTGGTCTACGGATACGTGACCGATTTCCGGGAGGATGAGAGTGTGCTCGCCAACCAGGTCGCGCAGGAAAAGACATTGCTCACGCGGGCGACCGACAACCCGCAGAACTGGTTCGGCGACCGCGTGGAACGGGTCAAGTCCGGCCATCACCCGCGTCGCGGCTTTCCGACGCCGGCGTATTACGACAGCATCACGCTCAAGCGCGTATTGGATGTCTATGCGGATCGCTTCGGCGACCTGGGGGACATGACCTTCTTCTTCGTCGGCAATGTCGATCCGGATTCGCTTCGGCAACTCACGGCCCGGTATCTCGGCGCGCTGCCGGCCGGCGGTCGCACGGAATCCGGCCGGGACATCGGGGTGCGCTTTCCCGCAGGACCGGTCGATTCGACCTACTTCCGGGGCGAAGCGCCGCGGGCGAATGTGTCGCTGACATTCCACGGAAGCGACGTGATCCATCCGGACTCCGCCTACTTGCTGTCCACGCTGGTCGATGTCGCGCGGATCAAGTTGCGCGAGTCCCTGCGCGAGGACCAGGGCGGCGTTTATGGCGTAAGCATCTTCGGTAACCAGTCGCGGTATCCGGTCCCACAGTACGAGATCGAGGTCGAATTCAACGCAGACCCGCCTGCCGCGGAAGGGCTTATCACGGCCGCGCTCAATGTCTTGCGGAAACTGAAGCAGGAGGTTGACCCGGTCGACATCCAGAAAGTGACGGAGATCCAGCGGCAGGGGAGGGCGCGCGACATCAAGCAGAATAGTTTCTGGATGTCTGCGATGATCAACGGCTACCTGCAGGACGTGCCGGTGTCCACGTTTGTCAGCACGGAAGAACTCTTACGCCGCATCGGTCTTGTCACGCCGCAGCGGCTCAACGGGCTTGCGCGCAAATACTTCGACGAGCGGGAATTGATCCGGATGGTGATGTATCCGGCGACCTGGGGGAGGGACTGATCAGTCGCCTTCCCGGCTCAGTTGTTCCTGCATCCGCACCAGGGTGAGCATGCATTCGACGGGGGTCATCCGGGAGATATCCAGTCCGGTGATCTCCTCGCGGAGTTTTCGCATGGCGATGTCGGTCTGGTCGAAGAGGCTGAGTTGGACGGTCGCTGCCGGTGGCGCGGGTATGGCCGTTTTCGCGGCTGACCGGCCGTTCTGAACGCCGATGTTCTTTGCTTCAAGTTCGTGGAGGATCTCCGTCGCCCGCTGCAGGAGGCTCTTCGGCATGCCGGCCATGCGCGCCACGTGGATGCCGAAGCTGTGCTCGGAACCGCCCGGCGTCAGTTTGCGCAGGAAGATGACCTTGTGGCCGGTTTCCTCCGTGGCAATGTGGTAATTGTGGATGCGGTCGTATTGCTCCGCGAGTTCGTTGAGCTCGTGATAATGGGTGGCGAACAGTGTCTTCGGGCGGCAGGAAATGTGGTGATGCAGGAATTCGGCGATGCTCCATGCCAGGCTGATGCCGTCGAATCTGACGCCGGCCGGCCGCGGGATGCCGGCCAGG
>CAYMLN010000222.1:0-5039 GCA_964391045.1 uncultured Saprospiraceae bacterium | reverse complement strand
GCAGGGATTCGCGGCTGGCAGGCCAGAAGCGCGAGCCGAGTCCGCCTGCCATGATGAGTACATATGTCTTGTCGTGCATAATGTCTTGTTATCGAATCATGAGCCTTGTGGACCATAGTGCAGTCTCACGAGTGCATCGATGATGCGGGCCGACGTTTTCCCGTCCCAGAAGGGAATGGGCTGCGCCTGCTTCCAGTCCCCGGCGAGCATGCGCCGGATGTGCGCGCTCAGCGTGGTGATGTCCGTGATGAGTTCGTTGGTGCCGAGCCGGATCGTCTCCGGCCGCTCAGTGCTGTCCCGGAGGGTGATGCAGGGAATGTTGAGCACGGACGTCTCCTCCGTGATGCCCCCCGAGTCGGTGACGACACCGCCGGCCCGGCGAACGGCGTACATAAACTCGAGATAGGGCAACGGCTCCACGATGTGCAGGCCGGGATCTGTGCGGCCCAGTCCGGCATAGACGTTGCGCGTGCGCGGATGCATCGGGAAGAGGATCGTCGCGCCTTGCGCGCCATCCTGGATCGCGTCGAGCAGCATCGACAGCCGCGCGGGATCGTCCACGTTGGACGGCCGGTGCAGCGTCAACACGAGATAGGGACGGTCTGTCGGGATCGCATCAAAGAACTCCGGTCGCGTAAACCGGTGCAGGTTGCCCAGCAGCGAATCGATCATCGTGTTGCCGACAAGGAAGATGCGTGGCAGGTCGATGCCGGCCTTCAGGAGGTGAGCGTTCGCTTCCTCGGACGTGGTAAAGAAATAATCGGTGATGCTGTCCGTCACGATGCGGTTGATCTCCTCCGGCATTGACCAGTCGCCCGAGCGGATACCGGCCTCCACATGTGCCACCTTCACCCCCGCCTTCTTCGCGACGATCGCGCATGCCATGGTCGAGTTGACGTCGCCGACGACGATGCACAGGTCCGGCTTGGATTCCGCGAGCGCCTGCTCGTACCCGATCATGATCTGCGCCGTCTGCGTCGCCTGCGTGCCTGATCCCGCCCCGAGGTTGATGTGCGGCTCCGGGATCCCCAGCTGCTCGAAGAAGCTGCCGCTCATGTTGCGGTCATAATGCTGCCCTGTATGGATCAGCCGGTAATGCAGGGACCGCGCCGGATCCTGGCGGTTGTGCGCCTCGACCTGGTGGATGATCGGGGCGATCTTCATGAAATTGGGGCGGGCGCCGGCGATGAGGTCGATGTTCATTTATTAGGTTAGAGTGTAGAGGTTAGAGTGTAGGGGTTATGGTGTAGGGGTTAGGGTGTAGGGGTTATAGTTTGCGTTGGCTAAAAAGTACTGAACCATATAAACTCTAAACCCTAACCTCTACACTCTAAACCATTCCTATCCATCCATTCCCCCAGCACCACAAGCTGCCACACCCTCGCCCACCCGATCCGCCGGTCGCCGGACTGGAAGTGATCCCAGACCTGCTGCACGGCGTCGCCGTGGAATGCTGGATGCGCGCTAAGGCAGTCGATCGATTGTGATGCAAAGCGCTTGAGATCGTGGCGCAGCCAATGATCGAAGGGCAGGGAGAAACCCATCTTCGGGCGCTGGCTGATGTTGTCGGGCAACCTGGGCGCAAGTGCATCGACAAGGAGCTTCTTGGGCGTGTGCGGATACTTGACGGTATCCGGAAGGGAAAGCACGTACTCCACAAGCTTGTGGTCAAAGAACGGCGCGCGTACCTCGAGCGCGTGGGCCATGGACATCTGATCCGTGTCCCGCAGGAGGACGTCCCGGGTGTAGGTCTCGAACTCGCCGATGCCGGCCTGGCTGAGTCGGTTGTCCGGGCGAGCGTCGGGCAGATAGTGACGCAGGCGCGCCCGAACGTCATCCGCTTTTGGCGTATGAACCAACAAACCCTCGATTGCGCTTGTCTCATTCACCTCGCGGAGCACGGGATAGATCGTGGACAAATCCCACTTGTCGAGCGTCAACAAGCGGGCGAGTTTTTGCCTGGCAGTTGAACGTGACCGGGACAAGGCTAATGCTGCGAGAGCTCTTATCGGTCGGGGCAGATGCAACAATCGCTGATGGCGCAGCAGCCGTTCATAGATCAGGCTTTTCGAATAGCCGGCGAACCACTCGTCACCGCCGAGGCCGCTGAGGGCGACACGCAATCCCGCCTCCCGTGTATAGCGAGAGACAAGCCAGGTATTCGGCCCGTCCCCGCTCGGGGAATCCATGTCCGAGAAGATCTCGTCCAGATGCCCGAGGAAGGCATCGGGACGGATGACGACCGGATGATGCCGCGTGTTGTACTTCCTGGCGATCACCTCCGCATACGCGGATTCATCACCCTGGCCCTCCGGCATGCACACCGTGAATGTGTCAACGGGTTGCTCATGGAGTTCGGCCATGCAGGCAACGATCAGGCTCGAGTCGATCCCGCCAGAGAGGAAGGCCCCTACGGGCACATCCGCGACGAGGCGCTCGCGAACAGCATCGAGGAAAAGCTCCCTGACCCGTGTCCGTGCTTCCTCCGGCGAAACATCAATGACCTGTGGCAATGCCAGTGTCCAATAGACCTTCGGTTCGACGCGACGATCACGGATGAGGGCATAATGCCCCGCTTCCAGTTGACGGATTCCTTTCACCAGGGTGTGCGGCCCCATCGGCGCCTGGTAGGCGAGAAACTCGCCGAGCCGTTCTGTGTCGAGCATGCGAGGCACAAGACCTGAGGCCAGGATGCTGCGCACCTCGGAGGCGAATACAAATCCGTCATCCGTCAGCGCATAGTACAGCGGCTTCTTGCCGAACCGGTCACGGGCGATGAACAGCGTCTTCTCCCGGACGTCCCAGATCGCGAGGGCAAACATGCCGCTGAATCGGTTCAGGCAGGCCGGTCCTTCGTGCGCATAGGCGGCCAGGATGGTCTCTGAATCGGAATGGGTGCGGAATGGGTAGTCCGGAAAGGCTTTGCGAACGTCTCGATAATTATAGATCTCGCCGTTGAAGACGATGATATACCGTCCTGTTACATCCCACATGGGTTGATTTGCCTCCGGCGAGAGATCGATGATGGAGAGGCGGCGGTGGCCCAGGGCGATGCCGTCTGCGACGTGCACGCCTTCGGCGTCGGGGCCGCGGTGGGCGAGGCGGTCCGTCATGCGTTGGATGGCGGCCCGGGATGGCGTACCGCCGTCAAACTGGACGATACCGGCTATGCCGCACATGTCGGGATGGGATGGCTGGGGGCAATGGAAATTACATATTTCTCACAGAGGCACAGATGGGCTTCTGCCAACTCAGGGTGAAGTACTTTGCTAAAGTTGATCACCGATTGCACAGGTAAAGAGGGCGCGGAACCAATCCTGAATCCAACCTCAAATGACCCATCAGGAATGCAAGGAATGATTACTTCCGACATTCGATGGCCACCGCGTCACGAAATCGATCTTCATCTTCTACCCATTTGAACATAGCGTCCTCGCTATCATTGAATGCACATCTTCGGATTGCCTTGAAACCTGCTTGTTTCAACTCGGATGAAAGCGAGAGTTCATCCCACATCCAAAGGTGCTTAGCATTACCCATAAACGATTTCAAAAAAGCCATCCCGCCCTTAGGACGATTCTCCTGGCCCAAAAGCGTCTCTCGCATGAATCTGGACCCCGCCTCCGAATCTCCTCGGGCAATTCCATCCAGGTATTGTCGTGCGGAGGCCTCCAGGTCCGGGACAACACAGCGGAAAACGCCACCTGTCCTGAGAAGCCGGTAAGTGTTACGGAGGGCTACCCTGAAGTCCTCAAGGGCGAGATGCTCAAGTACATGTGAGCAGTATACCCCTGCACAACTCTGGTCCGGCAAGGGCAGGCCTTGCACGATATCGCCATATAGCACATTGCCCGGGAATCGAACCGCCATCCTTCGCCTGATGACTGAACCTGCCCATGGAATTCGCTGCAACCTCAGCGTGGGGGAAACATCGTAATTCAACCATTGGGCAGGAGCCGACAACCCGCAGCCGTAGTGCACATATAAGTTCGTCATTTCACGGCAATTTGTCTTTCGTCATTCAGGCCATCAGCGCCACCGGACTGCGATGAACGGAATGCAGTAACACTGAGGGGCAGGAGAAAGCAGGTCAGGTATATCTCCTTAATACCACGTTTCCGTCTCTAGCGCCGCATATACGGCGCGCAACCCATTTATTAATGAAATGCCCGGTGTCCAGCCGAGCGCGCGCAAACGCGCACTGTCCATCAGCTTGCGGGGCGTGCCGTCCGGCTTGGTGGCATCATAGTCGATGCGGCCAGTGAAGCCGACGACGCCAGCAACGATATCTGCGAGCTGGGCGATGGAGGATTCCTTACCAGTGCCGGCATTGATGAAGCCGGGTTCATCGTACGATTCCATCAGGAACAAACAGGCAGCGGCGAGATCGTCGACATGCATGAACTCGCGCAATGGCCGGCCGGTACCCCAGAGCGTGACGACATCCGCGCCGGTCTTCTTCGCCACATGAAATCTACGGATGAGCGCAGGGATGACATGCGACGTCTCGAGGTCGTAATTGTCATGCGGCCCGTACAGGTTGGTCGGCATAACGGAGATAAAGGAGCAACCATACTGTGCCCGGTAGGCGTCGCAAAGCTTGATGCCGGCGATCTTCGCGATGGCATAGGGTTCGTTGGTCGCCTCGAGGGGGCCGGTCAGGAGGGCGTCTTCCCGCATGGGCTGAGGGGCGTGCTTCGGATAGATGCAGGACGAACCGAGGAACAAGAGCTTCTTCACGCCGGCCAGGAAGGATCCGTGGATGATGTTCGCCTCGATCATGAGGTTGTCGTAGAGGAACTCGGCGCGGAACGTGTCATTCGCGAGGATGCCGCCTACTTTCGCTGCCGCGAGGAAGACATAATCGGGCTGCTCTTCCCGGAGGAAGTCGATGACGTGGTCCTGGCGCCGCAGGTCGAGATCGTGCGAGCTGCGCCCGACGAGATTCCTGAACCCGCGTCGTTGCAGTTCGCGGTAGATGGCCGAGCCCACCATGCCGGTGTGGCCGGCGATGTAGATCTTGCTGTCAGGGGTCATGG
>CAYMLN010000221.1:0-5046 GCA_964391045.1 uncultured Saprospiraceae bacterium | reverse complement strand
GTGGAGGATGGCTGCGGCAACTGGACGCACTGCGAGTACCTCATCCGCCTCGAGGATTGCAAGCAGCCGAGTCCCGTCTGCATCAACGGCCTGAGCACGGTGGTCATGCCGTCCAACTGCGAGGTCACCTTGTGGGCCAAGGATTTCAATGCCTCGAGCTTCGACGATTGCACGCGATCCGAAGACCTCCTGTATTCCTTCAGCGGCGACGCGTATGAGCCCAGCAGGACGTTCAATGTGACCAATATCCCCGCCTATGGCGTCGAACTCACCATCCCGGTCTGGGTGGCCGACGGCGGCACGGACGACAACTGCAACGGGATCATCAACTGGGGCGAGCGCAACAAGGACTTCTGCGTGACGACCGTCGTCTTCACGGACAACAGCGGCCATTGCGATCTCTCCGGAAGTACGCTGTATGAAGGCACGATCACCAATGAACGCGAAGAACCCGTGGAAGCCGTGCGCGTCAATTTGATGCGGGACGAACAGTCCGTTTCCGCCATGACAACCGCGGATAACGGGAAATACGTGCTCGTGGTGCCGACCGAGCCTGACATCCGCTACGCGATCGAGCCGTCGCGCACCGACAATCACAAGAACGGCGTAAGCACCCTCGACCTCGTGCGCATCCAGAAGCATCTCCTCGGCCGTGAACTGTTCACGTCGCCTTATCAATATATCGCCGCGGACGCGACCGGCAATGGCCAGGTCAGCGCGCTCGATCTCCTGGAGATCCGGAAACTCATCCTCGGCGTCACCACGGCCTTCCCGCAAGATCAGAGCTGGCGGTTCGTCGACAAGGAGTTCCAGTTCACCGACATCCACCATCCCTGGCCCTACGAGTCATCCATCGACATCCAATACGATGGCACATCGATCACCGGCAATGACTTCATCGCGGTCAAGGTGGGCGATGTCAACGGCACCGCGCAGGCCAATGCCCAGCAGGTCTTGCCGAGGAGCCAGTCCGTTCGTCCAGTGCTTGTCGACGCACCGGAGCGCGCACGTGCGGGCGATCTCGTTTCCATTCGCTTTATACTGGGCGATGCGATCGACGGCTTCCAGTGGACGCTCAATACCGGCGGGCTCGACCTGGCCGGTGTACCGGACGACCAGGTGGTCGGCCCGGAACATATGGCGGTAACTCCGGACGGCCAGGTCGTCGTGAGCTGGCATCGCACGCAATGGACTGCCTCGTCCGAGCCCTTGTCGTTCGCGCTGGACTTCATGGCGCGGGAAGGCGGCGACCCGTTGCGCATGCTGGCCTTGTGTGACGATATCGCGGAAACCGAAGCGTACACGGAGGACGGCGAGATCCACCGGTTGTTCCTGGCCCGTACGGCCGGCGAATCGACCGGTGACTTCGCGATCTATCAGAACGAACCCAATCCCTGGACGGAGCATACCGTGATCCGGTATCATCTTCCGGAGCCTGGTCCGGTATCGTTGACCGTCTATGATGCGACCGGCCGCATCCTCAGCGCGCAGACTGAACAACGGCCGGCCGGCCTGCAGGCATGGACATTGTCCGCCCGTGATGTGCGGGCGACCGGCGCCCTGTATTACCGGCTCGAGTCGGGAAGCTGGTCGGCGACCAAGAAAATGATCCGTTTGGAATAGAAAGAAACTTAGGTAGAAACTGGTTTTGTAAGCGGCCCCGGCAGTCAACTGCCGGGGCTTCGTTCTGCTCCGCGGCACAAGGCTTCGGGTGCGGTCAGCGGAACCCATTAACTTAGCCGGCGCGATGTACGACATCATCCTCAGCTTCATCACGGCGTTCCTGTTGGTCTTCCTGGCGATCCCGAGCATTATCAACATCGCCCGGGTCAAGCACCTGTACGACCTGCCGGACGAGCGAAAGACACATGCGGAGGCGGTGCCCACGCTCGGCGGCGTGGCGATCTTCGCCGGCGTCATCTTCAGCATCATCCTCTGGACGCCCTTCGAGGTGTTCGGCGACTTGCAGTACATCCTGGCCGCTTTCGTGATCATCTTCCTGGTCGGCGCGAAGGACGACATCCTGCCCATGTCGCCCTACCGCAAGATGATGGGGCAGGTCTTCGCCTGCTTCATCCTTGTATTCAAGGCGCAGGTCCGGCTCACCAGCTTCTACGGGGTATTCGGCATCTATGCGCTGCCGGAAGCGGTATCGATCATCGTATCGGTCTTCACGATCCTCGTGATCATCAATGCCTTCAACCTGATCGACGGGATCAACGGCCTGACGGGCGCCCTGGCCACGCTGATCTCCGTGACGCTCGGGACATGGTTCTACCTCATCGACCGGGTGGACCTGGCCATTATCGCGGCATCACTGGCCGGCGCGACGATCGCCTTCCTGCGGTACAATGTCACCCCCGCGCGAATCTTCATGGGGGATACCGGCTCGATGCTGATCGGCCTGATCTCGGCCATCCTGGTGATCGAGTTCATCGAGGTCCATGCCGAGATCCCGGGATCGCCCTACGCGTTCAGGGCCGTACCGGCCGTGGCCGTGAGCATCCTGATCCTTCCGCTCTTCGACACCCTCCGCGTATTTACCCTGCGAATCCTTCGGGGCGGGTCGCCGTTCAAGGCCGACCGGAACCACATCCATCATTTGCTGATCGACCTGGGCCTTGGCCACATGCAGGCCACGATGATCCTGCTGGCGGTCAATATCTTCTTCATTGCATTGGTCGCGTCGCTCCAGTCGTGGGGCAACCTGAATTTGCTCGTCCTGACGCTCGTCCTGGCCAGCGCCATGTCGGCCATCCCGTACCTGATCCGGAAAGGAAGACGCCCGACGCCGGCCGCCTGAAGGGTTATTCCGCCGTCTTGCGCAACTCGACCACCTTCGCCCAGGCGAGCACCCGGATGATCGGGTAGAGCGGGTCGAATTCGAATTTCTTCACCCCGAAGTTGGCGCGTCCGCTGAATTTGTGATGGTTGTTGTGCAGCTCTTCGCCCCACATCAGGAGGTCGATCGGAAAGAGGTTCCGCGACGTATCCTTCATCTTGAAGTTGATGTAGCCGATGGTGTGGGCAAACCAGTTGATGATCACGCCGTGGAACGGACCCATGACGGCATGGATGAGGATCAGCGGGAAAAGCCACCAATGGGCGTCAAGGAGTAAGTAAACGGCCACGTAAACGCCGATCCAGAGTATACGGATGACGTTGTTCGAGGCGAACTTGTCAAACCCCGCCCAATCCGGTACATCCTTGACGAACTTCGGGTCGATCTGGGCAGCCTTGTTGAAGATCCGGTTGTACACCATCCGCGTGCGCCACATCATCGAGAACGGATTGGCATCGAATTGCGGCGAATGCGGGTCTTTCTCCGTATCCGCAAAGGCGTGGTGCATCCGGTGCATGACGGCATAGGCCCGCGGACTCAGGTAGGACGACCCTTGGAAGAGGAAGGAGAGGACGTAGAACACGCGCTCCCAGCCCTTCTTCATGGTAAACTGCCGGTGGGCGGCGTAGCGGTGATGGAAAAAGCTCTGGGTGAAGAGAGAGAGGTACCAATGAAGGCCAAAAAATGCCAGAACAGCCATGGAATGAATAAATTACGTACTATTATCGGGGGCAAATATAGGCCAATCCGGACAGAAAAACCGGAGCGTGCCCGGATGCTAGGATATGAGGATCAAACTGAAGCTGCTGGATGCCGGCGTGTTGTTCGAGGCGGAGACGGCCCGGGGCCACCGGGTCCGCGTGGAAGGCGCCCGCGAACTGGGCGGCACGGATTCCGCGCCCTCGCCAATGGAGTACCTGCTCATCAGCCAGATGGGGTGCACCGCGATCGACATCACGGAAATGCTCCGCAAGATGCGCCAGCCCCTCATCCACCTGGCGATGGACGCCGAGGCTCAACGGGCGGAGGACCAGGTTCCCCGGGTCTTCAACCATATCCACCTGCATTATGTCCTGTACGGCGCGGTGAGTCCGGAGAAGGCCGCCCGGGCGATCGACATGTCGGTCAACCGGTACTGCACCGTCAGCAAGATGATCGACCGCGTCGCCCGCATCACCACCTCGTTCGAGATCCTGCCGCCGGCCGAGGCGCCTGGCGGGTCGTCAGGCACGAGTCACCGCATTGATCAAATCCCTTCCGAATGAATCCGACACGACGCGAATTCCTCCAGACGGCAAGCCTCGGCCTGGTGGCCACGGCACTCCCGCTACCCATCTTCCGCATGATGCAACCCTATGAAATGATACCGCTGCGCAACGATGTCGGCATTTTCCGCGAACGCGGAGGGACGATCGGCTGGCTAGCCCAAAAGAAGGGCATCGCGGTGATCGATGCCCAGTTTCCCGAACAGGCCGCCCACTTCCTGGCGGAATTGCGCAACCTGGCGCAAGCCCCGATCGACCTGCTCATCAACACGCATCATCACGGCGACCATACCGGCGGCAATGTGGTGTTCAAGGATATCGCAGGGAAGATCCTGGCGCACGAGAATTCGAAGGTCAACCAAATCAACGCCGCGAAGAAAAATGGCAACGAGGCGGACCAGGTGTACCCGAACGCGACCTTCGGGGACCGCTGGCAGCAAAAGGTGGGCAACGAGATCGTCGATCTCCAGTACTGGGGTCCCGGCCATACCAACGGCGACGCCATCATCCACTTCCAGCACGCCAATGTGGTCCATTGCGGCGACCTCGTCTTCAACCGCCGCTATCCCTACATCGACAAGACCGCCGGTGCGCGCATCGACAACTGGATCGAGATCCTCCAGCAGATGCAGGCCTACTTCGACCGCAACACCCTGTTCATCTTCGGCCATGCCCGCGAAGGCTTCCCCGTGACCGGCGACAAGGCCGACCTCGCCGCCTTCGCCGACTACCTCACGGCCTTGCTCGAGCATGTCGGCACACAGCTCGCCGCCGGCCGCACGAAAGATGAGATCCTCGCCACGACGGCCATCCCCGGCGCCCCCGAATGGACAGGCGACGGGATTCAGCGCAGCCTCAATGCGGCAATCGAAGAAATCTTGGAAGGGAAAAACTAAAAGCTAAAAGCTAAAAGCTAAAAACTAAAAGTGAACAATGAAC
>CAYMLN010000220.1:0-5077 GCA_964391045.1 uncultured Saprospiraceae bacterium | reverse complement strand
CCTGGACCAGCTCGGGCAAGCTGCCGTACAGCACGGGAGCAACCTCGTCGCCGTCATCATGACGGTGACCAACAACTCTGCCGGCGGACAACCGGTCAGCATGGAAAACGTGCGTGAAGTGCGGAAGATCTGCGACCGGCATGGCATCCTCCTCGTCCTGGACGGCTGCCGCGTGGCGGAAAACAGTTATTTCATCCGGCACCGCGAACCCGGCTTCGAAGGTCGGACCTACCGTTCAATCGCCCAGGAGATGTTTACCCTCTGCGATGCGTTCGTCATGAGCGCCAAAAAGGACGGGCTGGCCAACATGGGCGGGTTGCTGTGCATGCGCGACGCCAATCTCGCCGAACGCTGCAAGAACCTCCTGATCATCTCCGAAGGTTTCACGACGTATGGCGGCTTGTCGGGTCGCGACATGGAGGCGCTGGCCATCGGCCTGCGCGAAGTGTTCGATCCGGATTATCTCCATTATCGCATCCGCAGCACGGCCTACCTGGGCGAGGGCCTGCACAAGAAAGGCGTCCCCGTCGTCCGCCCGATCGGCGGGCACGCCGTGTATGTCGATGCCGCACAATTCTATCCGCATATTCCGATCGACCAGTATCCGGGCCAGGCGTTGGTCTGCGACCTCTATGAAGTGGCCGGCATCCGGTGCGTCGAAGTGGGCAGCGTGATGTTCGGCAAGGCGGATGCCAACGGAAAGCTGATCCCGGCCGATCACGAACTGGTCCGCCTGGCGATCCCGCGTCGCGTCTACACGCAAAGCCACATCGACTACGTCCTGGAGGCCTTCGACGAACTCCAGGAAAGGCGCAATCAGACAACAGGCTACCGGATCGTGTTCGAGCCGCCGTTCCTGCGGCACTTCTCCGCTCGTTTTGAGAAGATATAAGAGGCCGGAGTTACACATCAAGACATCTTCGTTGTCATTCGGAGGGGCCCTTATAAAGAGCTCATTAACGCAAACCGTAAGGGCATCCTGGCCCTTTCAGCCTTACGCGCAAAACCCCCAATCCTTTACCATTCCCCGCATACAATGGCAACGGCAACCTGTTCCTGAATTATGATTCGATTGCACTGCGCGCTATCAACGCTGCCATACCTTTCTTCACCCTTTGGGTAGAGAGGAATTGGCGGTCCTGACCATATCCGGATTCGATGCAATCACGCGATCCTTGATCACAGCAGGGACCAAGGGGCAGCGCCCCGGCAGGTATGTAGCCCGGGGCTTTAGCCCCGGGTTCACGAGCACGTTTGTGCCCGCCGATCCCGCTGTACGGGATCGGTCATTTCTCCTGTTCTCCACCTGCTAAATAGCTTTCGCCCCTCCGGGGCTGCCCAATACATCGAGACGAATACATCATTATGCAGTGCAGTACCTGAGCAGCAACCGAAACAGGCAAGCAACGGACACTTCGTTGTACGCTTGAAGTGCCCCCGAACGCACTTCACGTCATCTGTTCGAGCTCCTCGGACAGCGTGAGCCAGGACAATTCCGACTCTTCAAGTCGTGCATTGACATCGCGCAATTCCTTGTCCCACCGCTGGAGGTCCTCGAGGGCCGGGTTTTCACGAAGGAAATTGGCTTCGAGCTTCGCCTTGGTTTCTTCCAACTGTGCGATCGACTTTTCTACGCGGCGAAGCGCCTTCCGCACCTCTTCCCGCTCGGCCGTGCTCACCTGCCGCTTCGTCCCTTCGGCATGTCCTGCGGTGACCGACGTCGCATCGGCCTGGCTTTCCTTCCACGCCATGTAAGCCGAATACCCGCCGGGGAAGTCCTTGATCACGCCGTCGCCCTCGAAGACGAAGAGATGATCGGCAAGCTTATCCAGCATATACCGGTCGTGCGAGGCCAGCACGACAACACCCGGATAATCCATGAGGAAATCCTCGAGCACGTTGAGCGTGATGATGTCCAAGTCATTCGTCGGCTCGTCGAGGATGAGCATGTTGGGATTGGCCATCAGGAGCGTGAGCAGGTAGAGCCGGCGCCGCTCGCCGCCACTGATCTGCGAGTAATAGACCTGCTGCTGCGGGCGTGGAAAGAGGAACCGCTCCAGCAATTGCTCGGCGGTCAGTTTGCCGCCGCCCTTCAACGGAATGTAATCCGCCACATCGCGGACGATGTCGATGATCCGCTTGTCGGCGCGGACCTCAAGGCCATCCTGGTGCATGTGCCCGATGGCCAGCGTATCGCCGTGCACGATCTTGCCCTCCCCCGGCTGCAGGCGTCCTGTGAGCAGCGAGATGAATGTGCTTTTCCCGGACCCGTTCGGCCCGATGATGCCGACCCGCTCGCCGTTCGAGAACTTGTATTGGAAATGGCGGACGAGCCAATGGTCGGGCGCGAAGCCGAACCCCACGTTATGGCACTCCAATATCTTGGACCCCAGCCGCTGCATATCGATGTGCATACGCACCGTGTCCTGGTACATCGTGCGGGCCGCGGCCGCCTTGACGTGCTCGAAATTGTCGACGCGGGCCTTGTTCTTGGTCGTCCGCGCCTTGGGCATGCGGCGGATCCAGTCGAGTTCCTTCTTCAGCAGCTGGCGGGCTTTCTCCTGCGTGACTTGCTGGTTTTCCGTAAGCAGGGCCTTCTTCTCGAGGTAATCGGAATAGTTACCCTGGTAGCTGCGCAACTTGCCGCGGTCGAGCTCGATGATCTGGTTGCAGACCCGGTCGAGGAAATACCGGTCGTGGGTCACGGTGAGGAAGGTCTTGTCCGGCTGGCGCAGGTACTCCTCCAGCCACTCCACCATCGGCATGTCGAGATGGTTGGTCGGCTCGTCGAGGATGAGTACGTCCGGCCGCTCGAGGATCACGCAGGCCAGCGCGAGACGCTTCTTCTGTCCGCCGGACAACTGTGCGATGGGCTTTTCCGGATCGTGCAGGTGCAGTTGATGAAGCAGCCTCAGGATCGACGCTTCCGTATCCCAGGCTTGGTGATCATCCATCGCCATGGCCGCCTCGTGCAGTGCATGCTCGTCATCCGACGCATCGGCCGCGACATGCTGGGCCCACGCCCGGATGCCCGGGGTGTCGATGCGCATGATGGCATCCCGGATCGTCACGGCGCCGGGGAAATCGGCTTCCTGGTCGAGATAGCTGATCCGGATGCCCGGCGTCACCAGGACGCGGGGTTTCTCCCCCTCGGGCGCGATCTTGCCCGACATGATCTTCATCAGCGTCGTCTTCCCGCTCCCGTTCTGCGCGATCAGCGCGATGCGATCGCCCTGGTTGACCCGCAGGTCGACCTGGTCGAGCAGGACCTTCTCGCCGTAGGACTTGGAGACGGATTCAAGGGTGATGCAATTCATCGAAGGGGATCTGGGCGCTTGTACGTATTGTCTTGTGGGGCAACCTGTGCCGGGTGTTACATTGAAGGAGGTCGAGACGGTTTAGACAGTCGAGACAGTTTAGAAACAAGGGCCCTTACTGATAAATACCCTCAACTGTCTCAACTGTCTCAACCCTAACCTCTAAACGCTAAACTTTAACCTCTAACCCAGATTTTCAGCTCTTGTGATGCACCGCCGCCAGGTCCTTCATGATCTGCAGGGTCTCCTCGATGTAGATATCCTTCTTCAGGGTCTCGAACCAGGCCTCGTTGCGGCCGAGGCGCGAAGAGTCGGCCTGGATGGCCGGCAGGTCGATCGCCAGGTTGTTCATCTTGAGCCGATCGATCTGGCCGAAGGCCTTGCGGAAGGCTTCGGACTCGGCGGCCCGGGTCTTGTCGAGGGCACGGTATTGGTCAAGCTGGAGCGGAACGACCGTCTCCTCCTGGTTCTCCTTGATCTGGAGCGCATACTCGTTAACCTTGGCAAACTGGGCGGAGGCCTTGACGCGCTCTTCCGACCGCTCGCGGATCTTGTCGATGTTGGACAGGTCCACGATATCCTGGCGGTGCTCGATCGGGGCGACCTCCGTCCACTCCATCGGGTATTCCATCTCGCGTTCGCCGGTCGGGATGAATTGATAGCTGTCCGGCAGAATGATGTCAGACGTCACGCCGCGCAGTTGCGTGGAGCCGCCGTCGACCCTGTAGAATTTCTGCATGGTCAGCTTGAGGTCGCCCAGCGGCTTGAACTGGTCGTAACCCGTGACGGCCTTGTCCAGTTCGAGGAACCGCTGCACGGTGCCTTTGCCGAAGGTGGACGAACTGCCGACGATGATCGCCCGGCCGTAATCCTGCATGGCGGCCGCGAGAATCTCCGAGGCGCTCGCGCTCTGTTCGTTGACCATCACGATGAGGGGTCCGCTATACACGACATTCTTGTCGCGGTCACGCAAGGCATACGGCTCGCCCTGACGGCTCTTGACCTGCACGATCGGCCCTTCCTCGATGAAGAGGCCTGACATCTTGACGACGTCGTTGAGCGATCCGCCGCTGTTGTTGCGCAGGTCGAGGATGATGCCCTTGACTTCGGCGGACATGAGCTTGCGCACCTCCGTTTCCACGTCTTCCGCGCAACTGCGTCCGTTAGGGTTCTCGAAATCCGCGTAAAACTTCGGCAGCGAGATGTAGCCGACGTTGCCGATCTCCCCATCCAACTCGAGGATGGCGGACTTGGCAAACCCTTCGTCCAGGATAACCTCGTCGCGCTCGATCGTGATCTCGCGCACGGAACCGTCCTTCTTGCGCACGGTAAGGGAGACCTTCGTCCCCTTTGGCCCCCGGATCAGGGTCACGACCTCGTCGACCAGCCAGCCGGTGACGTCCACGGGCTCGGCCTCGGTTTCCTGTCGAACCTTGAAGATCTTGTCATCGACCTCAAGATCTTTCTGCTTCCAGGCCGGACCGCCGGGGACGATGCTGATCACCTTGGTGAAGTCGCCATCCATCTGTAACCGCGCGCCGATGCCCTCGAGGCGGCCCGACATGCTGATGTCGAAATCCTCCTTCTCCTTCGGGTTGAAGTAATCCGAATGGGGGTCGTAGACGTTCGTGATGCTATTGAGATACATTTCATAACGGTCCGACCGGCGCACCTTATCCATGCGCTCGTACCAGTCGTCGAAGACCTCCTGGACATCCTTGCGAGCCTCGGCCTCGAGCTCGGCGACGGATTTCTTGCCG
>CAYMLN010000219.1:0-5078 GCA_964391045.1 uncultured Saprospiraceae bacterium | reverse complement strand
GTTGCGGATAATGCGAACCCAACACACAGGCCTGATCGATCTCCGGCATGGACAGGAACCGCGCCTCGATCGGATAGGATGCGATGTATTCCCCCTTCGCGGTCTTGAAGATGTCCTTGACCCGTCCGGTGATCGAGAGGTACCCGTCGGTCAGCATGCCCGTATCGCCCGTGTGGAAATACCCGTCCTTCAACACCTCCGCGGTCAGTTCAGGCTGCTTGTAATACCCGGTCATGATCCACGGCGCGCGCTGGAGGATCTCCCGGGTGTCCGGCAACACGCGCACGTCTTGTCCGGGAAACAAGGTGCCCGTCGTGCCGATGCGGATATCGCGGCGCGGATTGACCGAGCACACATTGAAATCTTCCGTCAGGCCATAGCCTTCCTGGATGATGATGCCCAGGCGGGCGAACCAGCGAAGCAGTTCGGGGTGGATAGGCGCCGCGCCGCTGATGATCACGCGCGCATCCTGCAGGCCAAGGGCGTTGCGGATGCGTCGGCGGAAAAGTCCGGCGACAACGGGAATATGAAGCAGGATATCGAGCTTGCGCTGCGACAACTTTTCCAGGATGCCCTCCCTGAATTTTTGCCACACCCGCGGGACGCTCATGAAGTGCGTCGGGCGCACCTGCCGCATCGTCCAGCTGAAGCGGTCGACAGACTCCGCAAAGGCGATGCTGCCGCCCGAATAGATGGCCGCGAATTCCACGATCCCGCGCTCGGCGGCATGCGAGAGCGGCAGGTAGGAGAGGAACCGATGACCCCGCTCGTCGAGGAGCATGGCGTTCCGGCCCGCCATCATGGCCTGCATCGTCGTGGCGAATGTATGCATCACGCCTTTCGGCTTACCGGTTGTCCCCGACGTATAAATGATCGTCAGCAGGTCATCGGGTGATGGCATGCGTATTGCCGGCAGACCATCCCGGCCAAGGGTCAACGACGCGCAGCTTTCCACATCCGGATAATCGTGGCCCAGAAGCGACACGATGCGAACTGTCGGAGGTATGGATGGTTTGACCGTTGTCCAATGCGCCCTGTCCAGCTTGCCGACGAGCAATAGCCTGGAGTCGCTGTGCAGGAGGATGTCGTTGACCGCCTGTGCATTGGCGTTCGCGTAAAGGGGCACGGAAACGAAGCCGCCCATCATCAGGGCGAGGTCGGCCATGATCCATTGGGCGCAGTTGGATGACCACAGCGCGACCCGGTCGCCGGGCGCGCATCCGCTGCCTTGCACGGCGGCGAGGATCTGCCGCGCGCGTTGGCCCGTTTCGGCCCAGGTGAATTCACTCCATTGGTCACCCGTGGGTTGCCGGAGGAAAACGGCATCGGGCGTTTCCGCCTCCCATTTCAGGAAGCGGCCGAGGATGCCATGCCCATGACCTTCTTCTTGCGCCATGATCCTGTTGGTTCAACGTTCAACCCGCTTCGGTCACAATGCAATACAAGAACTTCTTTGCGTATTGAAGTTCGCCCCAATTCCTGACAATCCCAAGGGCCTTTCGCCAGCACGCACCGGATCGCAGATTCTTCCACAAGAATACCTGGAACAGGGAAACGAAATGATCCCGATTTATCATGGGTTCAGTACCCGGCCATCGCCACCCAATCCGGCACCGTATCGATCTTCTCCCGCAGGATCATGTTCATCTGCCCAACGTGATGCTGCACATG
Organism: uncultured Saprospiraceae bacterium; assembly: GCA_964391045.1. Taxonomy (GTDB): domain Bacteria; phylum Bacteroidota; class Bacteroidia; order Chitinophagales; family Saprospiraceae; genus Opimibacter. The sequence goes on along the minus strand of CAYMLN010000219.1, from coordinate 3,407 downwards.
CCGGAGATTGTAAAAGAGAATCTCGAGGACCGTGTAGTGTTCAACGACGGCGGGACACAACCCGTGCATGGCTACCTCATGAGGTTCGATCCATCGGGCGTTGAGTCCTTCCGTTGGAACAGCCTCGAACAGGCCCAGGCATTTTTGTCGGATGAGCGTCAGCGCGTCAAGCAATTCTTCCCGAGTATAGGGTTGTTCGGGCAACACATCATCGACGGCCCCGGGCGGCAAGGTGTTGATGTCAGCCAACACATATGGAAGCGCAGGCTTGAAGCCCGAGACCGGAAAGGTCAGGTAATAGTCGAGGAAGATCGTCGTATGCCAGGCCAGGGAATAGAAACGGTCATGCTCCGCCCACAAGTCGTCCGTGCACATGGAAACCGCATTGCGGAGCATGTCGATGGCAGCCGCGAAATTCGACCGGAGGCAGTTGACGAAGAAGGGGGGTGTGGCCGTCACTTCAGGCTGTCGATGGGCATTGCGTTTTTGGAATCCCAGAAGGCGGTCACGTTGACGATCCGCCACTGGCCGTCGATCTTTTCCATGATCCGGGTTTCCTTGCTTGGCACGAACATCTTCATGTCCGGATCGCTGTTGTACTGGTCCCAGATGAGGTAGGCGACCGTCGGACTGAAAAACTTCACCTGGAGGTTGCGGCGCTCTACCCGGGGATGGCTGCTGCCGATGGGGGGCGCCGGGTTGGCCTTCATGTAATCTTCCGCCTGCCGGGATACTGCGGACCAGCCGGATTGCACATCGAACGATCCATCGGCGTTGGTCCAGGCCTGGAAGGCGTATTCGGTCTGGGCATAACACGCCGACCAGCAGGCGAAGTCGCGTTGGAAGAAGCAGATGGTCTCCCGTTCGATCGTCTCCATGATCGCGGTGCGTTCAGCCGCCTCGTCAAACGGCGGGGTCGGCGCCGCCTCGTCTGCTGCTTGATTGCAGGACATGGCCAACACGGGGATCATGACGGCACCCAGGAACGTTGAAAATCGAATCATCATCGGGATGGGGGTTTTACGAATGATCGGCCTGCAGACAGGTCGTCCGGGCCGTTGCATCGAAAGATACGTTATTGAGCGAAGGATATGGGTATGCATGCAGCCCGCTTTCAGAAACGTGTTAATGTTGTGCCGCACTTGCGGTCCGGCACATTGTACGGTGTAGTGATGTTGTGTCGGACTTGTGGTCCGACACATTATTTATGTCCGGGAGCGCAACTCCCGGACAACGATTGCACGGGAAAGTTGTGTCGGACTTGTGGTCCGACACATGGCATGTCCGGGAGCACAACTCCCGGACAACAATGCTTACATCTTCAAGGTCGCCCGAACGGGCAGGTGATCCGAGATCCACAGGCCGTTCTTCCGGCGGTCGTCGAGGTGGCGGTACGTGACCACCTCAAGGTTGCGCACAAAGATGTAGTCGATGCGATGGTCGGGCGTGACGGTCGGATCGAAGCCGTTCCACGTCCCTTGGGGGCCCACCAGGCCGTACGGCGCGATGTCGGCGCCGTCGATGAGGCGGTCCCGGAGAATGGCGATGGGCCGATCCTTCGGCGCACTGTTCAGGTCGCCGGTGAGGATGATGCGCTCGTCATCCGTCGTCCATTCGGCGATGCGGTCGAGGATAAGGATGGCCGATTTTTCCCGGGCGACGACGCCCATGTGGTCGAAATGCGTGTTGAAGAGATGGACCAGCTTGCCCGACGTGCGATCGCGGAACAAACCATAGGTGCATACCCGTGGAAGGGCCGCATCCCACCCGACCGATACGGTATCAGGTGTGTCGGACAGCCAGAATGTGGTAGTGCGCACCAGCGCGAACCGGGTCGTGTCATAATAGGCCGCAGAGAACTCACCCTTGTCGGCTCCGTCATCGCGACCTACGCCAATGCGCCGGTATGTGGGCAGTTGTGTATCGAGATAGCGGAGCTGCTGGATCAGGCCTTCCTGCAGGCAGAAGAAATCCGGATGCCGCGACGACACGAAGAAGGCCATATCAGCCTTCCGCTCGTCCCATGCATTCGGTCCATCAGAGGCCACATCGAGGCGGATATTGAACGTCATGACCTCGAAGGACTGGGCAGTCGCGGGCAGGAAGAGGCATGCGAACAAGCTTGCTACCGCAAAGCGGCGCAACCGGCGTGCGACATCGGCGCCATTCGTCTTGCGATCAGTCGGCATAACGGGAGCGGTTATTCGTGGAAAGATCGGTGATCTCGAGCGTAAGCCAGGTAAAGTCGCCTTCCGGAAGGATCCAGGTAACCTGGTGCTTGTATGGAATCCGAATGCCATCGATGTCATGCCAGGCAGCGGCCTGGACGCGCCATGGTCGCTTTACAGATTCAGGACCTCCGCCATAATAACGTTCGGCCTCGAAGGCGAGGAGGTCACCATCCGGTGTGAAGGTGTAAACCCCGGAGACAGATCCATGTGGGGTGGATAGCGTTGCTTTTGCGCGGAGACTGTCGATCGCTTCCCAATGGACATATGACTCGAGCGCGGCGGAGGGAAACCAGCACAGCTCACCGAGGTAGCGCAGTGCCGATCCGGAGTTCATCTTCTCGTTGCCTCCGTCGTTGACCACCGGGACCAGCGACAATAACTTGATCAGCATCTCCCCTTCGCCGCCGATGTACTTGTCGCGGCCGTCCATGTAGACAAGCGGCATCATGCTGGCCCGCGTCGTCCAGATGAAATCGCCCCGCCGCACATCGAAGTACTGTTCGGCCGTAAACGGCATCCACTTCGCATCCGGCGTTGTCCGCATCTGCCCGGATTGTTTCAGCCGCACAAATGTTGCGCGCGGACGACCGACCACCTTCGAACGCTGGAGCCATGTCTGCACGATCGGGGGAAGGTGTGCGATTTCATCAACGGTAACGGGTTGCTCGGTCGGCGGAGAGGCGTTTCCGATCAGAGCATCCTGTTCGGCCCATATCATCCGGTTGAAGAAATACCCGCCCAATGCGGGCAACACCACAAGGAGGATGATCACGTTGGCGATCGTGCCGGCCTTCGCATCGGACCACGCGCCGAGGATGAGGACCTGCGAAAGTATGACGGCCGCAAGTCCGGGGAACGCCCATACCGGTGATCGCATCAGGTAAAGGACAGCCGTGACCAGGAAGAGGATCGTGGCCAGGAGCCATAGTATCCCTGTGGGACGTGAAATGGACTTTGTCAGTTGGGCGACCTCGGCAAATTGAAAGGCCTTGACGAAGCCAAGCAGGTGGATCAGGCCGTGGATGGCGAGGAGGGCGAGGAAGACGGAGCGCAGCATGGGGCGGGGATATGGCTATGTAAAGATCGGGGTTAAAGGCATAGGGCATAGGGCATAGGGCAGGGTGTGCCCTCATACATATGGTTGACAGGTACCTGCCCTATACCCCAAAGAGTGTG
>CAYMLN010000218.1:0-5110 GCA_964391045.1 uncultured Saprospiraceae bacterium | reverse complement strand
GAAGACTTCCTCGTTCTTGTACTTCGACGGGCATTTCATGAGGATGCTCGAGGCGACGAAGGTTTCGCCCTCGAAGGCGCCTGTGGCGACAACCTGCTCGCTGAGTTCGAAATCCTGGGGCTTGGGAGCCATGAGGGAGACCTCGAGGGTCTTTCCGGACTGGTCTGTCATGTAGAACCGGAACAGGTTGGGATCCTTCTCCGCATCGTAGTACATGGGCTTGTCCTTGGCCAGCACGCCGACGACCTTGGTCGACTCGCCGGCCCGGCGGGCCTGGTCGAACGTGCTGTACGTGCTCATATCCTTCGAGGCGGAGATGAGCATGAAGATGCCGACCCCCATCAATGCCATGATAATCACCGGCATAATGCGGAAACGGCGCTTCGGTGTGATTTCACTGTGCTCCACGTTGCTACTGAATCTTTGTGCAAATTTACGCCAAAATAGCCACTTGGCGGGCCAACGGCGTGACCATCAGGGGAACGCGATACCGGCCTGCCGGGTTCAACCGCGCACATGAAAGACGTCGTCAGCCTCAAGCATGCGGGCATTTTCCAGGAGGGCACCCGGATCCTCCAGCACGTAAACCTCTCCGTCAGCCAGACCGAGTATGTCTATCTCGTCGGGAAGACGGGCAGCGGCAAGAGCTCGCTGATGCGGACGCTCTGGGGCGACCTCCCCCTCGTCGAGGGCGAAGGCTACGTGGCCGACATCCCGCTTCACCACCTGGCGGCATCCAATATCCCGGTGCTGCGCCGCCGGGTGGGCATGGTTTTCCAGGATTTCCAGCTCTTCCAGCAGTGGACGGTCGATGAGAACCTTCGCTTCGTCCTGGATGCGACAGGTACGCTCGACAAGGCCGAGCAGGACAAGATCATCGAAGAAGTGTGTTCCGACGTCCAGCTCAGCGACCAGCGCCACCGGCCGGTACACCGGCTGTCCGGCGGCGAGCAGCAGCGTGCGGTCATCGGGCGGGCCGTGGTCAACAAACCCCAGATCATCCTGGCCGACGAGCCGACGGGCAACCTCGATCCGGAGACGGCCGATTCGATCCTGCAATTGATGCGCAAGCTGGCCATTGAGTACCGGACGGCCATCCTCATGGCGACGCACAACATCCAGATGATCGACCGCTTTCCGGGGCGCGTCTACCGGGTGGCCGACGGCCAGGTTCGCGAGGAAGATTGATCCCAACCGGCCAACGGCGCAATATTTCCGCCTCTGGCTCAATCCGTCGCGGGGTACATCCCGCCTGCCGTAGCTTTATCCGAATGCCTGCCCCAGCCCTGATCCAAGCGATGCCTACTCGGTCGCCGCTAGCTGGCCCGTCTGTCCGTATCCTCCTCCTCTTCGGCTTGCTGGCCTTGTTCGTCCGGCCGAAGGCACAGGACGCACCGTATGATCTCCGGGTGTATGACAACGCCCAGGGGATCCGGCCCGGAAGCATCCAAGGCGTTGCGCGCGATCATGACGGGTATCTCTGGATCCTCTATCCACGATTCGTCCAGCGTTTCGACGGCCGGCAAGCCGCGCGATTCAACGTCGAGGGACACCTTGAGCAAGTCTTCGTGGATGCGAAAGGTCGCGTATGGGTCACCGGCTCGTCCGGTACATTCAGGTTCGATCGCCGGCTGCGGGCCTTTCAACCTGTCGAGGTGACGCCGGATGATACGATCGACAGTCGGGGTCGGCTCCTGGAGGATCAGCGGGGTCGGGTGCTTCTCGTTAACGCTGTCGCCATCCACCAGTGGGACGATGCGGCCGGGAAGTTTGTCCCATGGGACTATCCCTTGACGGTGCGTCCGCCGTTCAACATACGGGCATCAGAGATTCGGCAAGGCCGGTTGTATCTCTCGCGGGGTGGTCATGTATGCCGGGTAAACCTGGGCACGGGCGCGGTGGACAGCCTGAAGGTCTCTCGCGTCCGCCGCCTGCATTGGATCACCGCCGATTCGCTGCTGGCGAGCAGCTGGGACCTCGAATCCTACTGGGTCGATTTCGCCGCGATGACTGTCACGCCCGTGCGGTTGCCGGCCGGCTTGCGGGATGCCCGGCATCCCACCATCTCCACGCGCAGCGTGACCCCCACGGGTCCGGGAGAATTCCTCGTGGCCGCACGCGAAGGGCTTTTCCGGTATGACCTGGCAGACAGTCGGTGGACGCAGGTGCCCATCCGGTTAAACGGACATTTTTTAGCGTCGCGCGATTTCGCCTCCGAGGTGATGATGGATAGCGACGGGTCGATCTGGATGGTGGCCCCGGATGGCTTGTATCGCACATTCCGGCCGGACGAAGGGTTTGCACTCGTCCGCTTCCGGGCGGATGGACGCGATCTTCCATCGGCCATTGACAATATCCGGGCGATGGTCAGGGACAAGCATGGCCGAATATGGATTGCGACAGGCAACGGGTTCGTGGCCTATGATCCCATGCAGGGAACAAGCCGGATCCACCTGCCTGAAGAGGGCCGTACCGACAGGCTGGCCTTCCCGTCTGTCCGGAGTATCGCGGTCGACGACCGCTATGTCATTCTCGGTCCGGCCGATCTCGGCATCTGGCTGTTCGATCCGGCGAACGGGCATTACCGACGTCCCGTTTACGCCGACCCGCGAACACAGGAACTCAGCGAAGGCGATTTTTTTGATCACCTCTGCCCGCTGCCCGACGGCAGTTTGCTTTGCATGGGCCGGGATGCCATATACAAACTTGACGCTGACACGTATGTGCTTCGTATCCTCGACATCCCGCCCGGAAAGGAAAATGCCAATTTCGGATACGTGGGGCCGGCCGGCGAGATCTGGGTGACGACCATGAAAGGACTGCACCTGCTGCATGCCGACCTGACCTATGACCGGCCAGTCCCCTTGCCGGAGGGCAACAGGCTCATCCTGGCCGGAACGGTCCTGGCGGACGGCACCTTCCTTTTCGCGGCGGAAAAGGGGATCATGACTGCCCGGCACGATGGGGAAAAGGTGACGGTGAAGCCGTATTCGCTTTCCTTACAGGATAAGCTGATCGCAGGGTTGTTCATGGATGCGCAACGATCGGTGCTGTGGGTTGCCTGCGAGGACGGGATTTACCGCTACGAGACGGCAACAGGCAGGCTGAATCTCTATGATCATTCGGACAATGTCCAGGGGTACGGGTTCAATGCGAATGTCATCCTCCCGGCCCCGGATGACCGCTTGTATTTCGGCGGGCTCAATGGGATCAACATGATCCGGCCTTCGCGGTTCCGCGTGGATCCGGGGCCGCTGCAGGTCCACATCGAGGAGGTGACCAGCGGCGCCGGGCGCGCATTGCCGGGCGACGAAATGGCCGTGCTGCCGTATCGCGACAGGTCGATCGAGGTGCGCTTCGCGTGTCCGCAATTCAGCTCACCGGAAAAGCTCACCTACCGCTACCGGCTCGTCGGGTATGACGCCGGTTGGACATCGACCGGAAGCAGCAACTCCGTCCGCATCGCCTCGCTCCCGCCGGGTCATTACGACCTGCAGGTGGCAGCCAGCATCAACGGGGTGGACTGGGTGCCGTCGTCGTCGTCCTTCGGCTTCCGGATCCGGTCGCCGTTCTGGATGACCGGATGGTTCCTCACCGGCCTGGCCGCGATAGCCCTATTGGCCTTGTATGCGTTCGTGCGAAACCGGAACCTGCGCCTGACCGCCAAGCAGGAGGAGCTGGAGGCCGAGCAGGCGATCAATTACTTTTCACTCCGGATGACCGAGTACGAGGATCCCGAGCGCCTGCTCTGGGATGTGGCCCGGAATTGCATCGGTCGTTTGCGGTTCGAGGATTGCGTCATCTATCTCCTCGACGAGGCCCGCGGCGTGCTCGTCCAGCGCGCGGCGTTCGGCCCGAAGAGCGCGGGCCCCGATATGATCGCATCGCCCATCGAGATCCCGGTGGGCCGGGGCATCACGGGCAGCGTGGCGGCGACCGGGGAGGCGGCGATCATTCCGGATACCCGCCGCGATCCGCGGTACATCACAGACGACCAGCCGCGCCTGTCGGAAATCGCCGTGCCCATCATGTCGGGCGGGAAGGTGTTGGGCGTGATCGATTGCGAGCACTCAAGAAAAGGGTTCTTTACGCAACGGCACTTGTCCGTACTCACGACGCTTGCGTCCTTGGTGGCGGCCAAACTCGTGAAGGCGAAAGCTGAAGCGGAAAAACGGGAGGCCGAACAACAACTCATGGCGACACGGCACCAACTGGCGGACATCGAGATGCAGGCGCTCCGCGCGCAGATGAATCCGCATTTCATCTTCAACTGCCTCAATTCGATCAATCGCTATATCGTCAAGAGCGACCAGGCCACGGCATCGCTCTACCTGACGCGGTTTGCCAAGCTCATCCGGCTCATCCTGGATAATTCCAACAACAAGTCCGTCACGCTGGCCAACGAGCTGGATGCCTTGCGCCTCTATATCGAGATGGAGAGCATCCGCTTCGAGAAGCAATTCACGTGGCGGATCGACATCGAGCCCGACGTGCATCCCGATCATGTCTACGTGCCGCCGCTCATCATCCAGCCTTATGTGGAGAATGCCATCTGGCACGGCCTCTTGCACAAGGAGGAAGCCGGCCGGCTGTCGGTGCACATCGGGCTCGACGGCGCGCAGGCGCTGCGCTGCGTGATCGAGGACAACGGCGTCGGTCGCGCCCGGGCGCGCGCGTTGAAGAGCAAGACCGTGACGGGCAACAAGTCGCTCGGCATGAAATTGACGGAAGACCGCCTCGCCTTGCTGAGCCGGCACGCGGCGTGGAAGGCGACGGTGGACGTCGAAGACCTGTATGATTCATCCGGGGCACCCGCGGGAACGCGGGTGGTTCTCACCTTACCTGTGGACGCATGAACGATCACAACAAGCAAATCAAGGCCGTACTCATCGACGATGAGATGAACGCCCTGGAAATGATGGAATGGCTGCTCCGCACCTACGGTCCCGACGTGGACATCGCGGCGTTGTGCACATCGGCCGAGCAGGGGCTGGCCGCGATCCGGCGGCACGACCCCGACGTGGTGTTCCTCGACATCGAGATGCCGCACATGAACGGCTTCGCGCTGCTCGAGTCCTTCGACCGGATTCCGTTCGAGGTGGTCTTCTGC
>CAYMLN010000217.1:0-5124 GCA_964391045.1 uncultured Saprospiraceae bacterium | reverse complement strand
TGACCGGTCCGGCCGGCGAGCGCCACTGGTGCCGCGCTGACTATCGCTCGATCGATCCGCAACAACGCTATGAAGCCGTCGATACGTTCTGCGACGAGGACGGGAATGCAGACGTGCTGTTTCCCAACGCGCACTGGCATGTGACCTTCATGCCAACCGGCGAGACGACCACGGTCAATATCCACATTCGCTACCAAAGCCTCGCCGACCTTGAGAAGATCATCGAGATGGGCTTCAGGGAAGGCTTCTCGATGGCCCTCGGCAACCTCGACCAATACATCGCCGCGCAATTCAAGCTGCGCGCGCAGATGTATCCGCTGCCCACCACGCGCGTCAGTACGTACCTCAACTTTCCCGGCAATACGGAAGAAGCGTTCACCTTCTACCGCGACGTATTTCGTTCTGCATTCGTCGCCCCGGGCCTTGTCCGGTTCAGCGACCTGCCGGCCGATCCGAACCAACCGCCGATGGCCGACAACGTCAAGGCGATGGTCCTCCATGTCGAGCTGCCCATCCTGGGCGGCCATGTCCTCATGGGCACGGATGCCCCGGAGGAAATGGGCTTCACCCTCACGCCGGGCAACAACATGCACATCCAACTCGAGCCGGAGAGCCGTATTGAAGCGAAGCGTCTCTTCGACGAACTATCGGCCGGCGGCCATGTGCAGATGCCGTTGCAGGATATGTTCTGGGGCGCCTATTTCGGCAGCTTCACGGATCGCTACGGGATCAATTGGATGATCAACTGCCGGGCCCAGGCGCAGGTCTAGTTCATTGCGGCAAATGCAATTCAGGAGTACGTAACAATCAATCGTACGCGGAGTCCTCAACGGATCCCGTAACTCATTCGTACCAGGAAATAGAACACCCGGTCCGGCAGCATCCTCCGCAACGCGAGGATCAACGGGCCCGGCTGTCCCGCGGGATAGCGCAGCCGGCCGGACGTACTGTTGGCCGCCCGGAAGATGGTGCGGGCGACGCTTTGCGGTCCGACAGCGCGGTGCGCCGTGGCCATGGCGACCTTGTCGCACCGATCTACGAAGTCATCATACGCCGGTGCATCGTGCGGGCGGATGAACTCCCGGTTGCGCCCGTAGAATTCGGTGCGTATGGGCCCGGGCTCGACGATCTTCACCCGGATGCCGAATGGAGCGAGTTCGTAGTGCAGGGATTCGGAGAAACCTTCCACGGCCCACTTCGTCCCGTGATAGATGCTGTACAGCGGAAAGGCCAGGCGACCGCCCATGGACGAGACCTGGATGATGTGGCCCGGGATCCGGTTGGTCCGGAAATATGCGATGAAACTCCGCGTGACCCGCATCAACCCGAAGACATTGGTTTCGAATTGCCGGCGGATCACGTCGTCCGACATTGCCTCGAAGACGCCGTCGACGCCGTAGCCTGCGTTGTTGACCACCGCATCGATGCGGCCGAAGTCGCGGACAGCCTGTGCGATCGCGGCGTCGATGCTTTCCGGCAAGGTAACATCCAGTGCATAAACGCGGGTGTTGCGGTAACGTCGCACCTCATCGTCCCGTTCGGGCGACCGCATGGTCGCGGCCACGTTCCAGCCCTTATCCGAAAAATACTTGGCCGTCGCCTTGCCGATGCCGGAGCTGGCGCCGGTGATCAGGACTGTATGACGCGCTTCTGTCATGAGGATCTTCGCGGAGAAAAGCCGCGTCTCCTCAAAACGCAGTGCACGGGCAAAGGTTCGCTGTCCATGTGATCTCCGGTGATCACCCAATATATGCAAGAGTATCCATCGACAACAAGAGCCTGAACATGGCCGTTGACCCGCCAGCACGCCTCAACCCTCGACCGACGGCCTGGCTTGTTCACACAGGCGCACCGAGGCACTTAGGATCATTGGGCAGCCTCCGCCCCTGTCTGCGCCAGGCGCGACTCCAGCGCATCGAGGCGGGCGATGAGTGCGTCGTACGCATTTGCCTTGACCTGTAATTCCTCAATCACGGCCTGCTGCTCCTGGATGGCCTTGACGAGGACCGGCACGAAACTGGCATAGGCGATACCGTAGTTGTCCACATCGGAGGTGGGAACATGCAGGCCGCTGAAATCAAACCCGAGATCCCGACAGACCTGCTCGACCTCCTGGGCGATAAAGCCGGTTTGTACCATGGATGAGCTCCCTGCATAATCGGCCGTCTGAAGCCGTTCCCGCCGGATGCTGTCGGGAAGGTGCTGCATGACATGTTCCTCGAACTTGCGCGTATCGAACTGATAGGTCACGGGGCGCAGGCGGTTGATCATCGTGAGGCCGGGGACCGTCTCGTCGTGCACATTGAACTTGAATCGCCCGTCGGAGGGATGGGTCCAGGCAACCTGGCCTTCGATCACGGTGACGGTGCCGTTGCCGACGCGCACCTTGTTGGATGCATTGACCACCGACGAAGCGCCCATTGCCATCGCATTGACGAGATTGGCATTCGCCACATCGGCAAACGCCCCGAGCGCGGTATTGTCTGAACCCGTCGTATTCGTGATCAGTCCATTCTTCCCGACCGACGTATTCCTCTCGCCGGAGGTGATATTCGCGAGTGCCTGGTCCCCGATGGCCGTGTTTTGCACACCCGTGTTGGCGGCAGGCGTCAGGCTTCCCCGCAAGGCCTGGTATCCCACGGCCGTATTGAACGTCTCACGCCCTGTGGTCCGGTTGTCGGCGTATCGCATCGCTTCATACCCCATCGCCGTCGACCGGTGGTTGGCCACGTTATGGATGAGCGACGCCATGCCCAACGCCGTGTTATAATTCCCGCCGACATTGTAGCGCAGCGCATCCTTCCCGAATGCCGTATTGAACGACCCGCCCGTATTGGCGAACAGTGTGCGATGGCCCATGGCCGTATTATCCAAGCCCGTCGTTGCGGACCTCAGGGATTCTCCGCCAACAGCCGTATTCCATTCCCCGGTGGTCAGCGCCGACAACGCCAGATGTCCGACGCCTGTGTTCCAGGATCCTGACGTGACCTCGAGCAAGGCCACATCACCGACCGCAGTGTTGTAGCGACCCGTATTGTCAGCCGGATTCTGGCTACCCCGCAGCGCGGCGAAGCCCACGGCGGTGTTATACGTTTCACGTCCTTCGGCCCGGTTATCGGCATACTGCATGGCGTTGACGCCGATGGCCGTGGTCCGCCGGTTGGCCACATTGCTAAACATCGACAACACGCCAACCGCGACGTTGGAAAAGCCGGTGGTGTTCTTCCGCAACGCATCGACGCCCACCGCCGTATTGTTCGACCCGGTTGTATTGTCGAGAAGGGCGGACCGGCCGACGGCTGTATTCGCAGATCCCGTGGTGTTCAACTGAAGCGTCTCGGTGCCCAGTGCGGTGTTGTTGTCGCCAATGGCATTGGTCTGCAACGAATTCCGGCCAACCGCAACATTGCCTGTCCCTGCCGCATTGAGGAACAGGGCCTGGTCGCCGATGGCGGTGTTTCCCTGGCCGGTATTGCTTCCCGGCGAACTTGACCCCCGAAGGGCTTCAAACCCTACCGCTGTATTATACGTAACCCGGCCCGTGGTCCGGTTGTCAGCATACTGCATGGCATTCACCCCCAACGCAGTTGACCGGCTGTTGGCCACATTGGCATGTAATGCGGCACTCCCGATGGCCAGATTGGAGGAGCCGACCGTATTCTGGTAGAGCGCATTGATCCCGATAGCCGTATTGCTTTCTCCGGTGGTATTGGACCAAAGGGCTGACGTACCGACGGCGGAATTGAGACTGCCCGTCGTATTGAAAATGAGTGCATCTGACCCCAGCGCAGTATTGAGATAACCGCTGGCATTATTCAATAGCGCGTTTCGGCCGACTGCGACATTGTTGTAGCCTGATGTATTCAGTCTCATGGCGAAGTCGCCAACGGCAGTATTTGACTGTCCTGTATTGGCCGCCGGATTCGTGCTGCCCCGAAGCGCCTGATAGCCGATGGCTGTGTTAAAAACCTCCGTGCCAGAAACCCGGTTGTCCGCGTACTGCATGGCTTCGTTACCAATCGCTGTCGCGCGGAAATTGGTCACATTGGAATAAAGAGCGTCTTCGCCGATGGCGAGATTGTACGCTCCGAACGTATTTTGCCCCATCGCATTCCTGCCGATGGCAATATTCCTGCCGCCGGCGGTCGTTTCCGCAAGAGCGAACGCCCCGATAGCGGTGTTATGAAGGCCATCCGTAAGGGCCATGCCGGCACTTTCGCCGATGCACACATTATTGCCCTGGTTGACGAATGCCATGCCGACAATACCGCTCGAATTTCCTTCGAACCGGATGTTCTCGGTTCCACCGATCTCCAGCCGGATGATATCCTCGTCGGCGTTCTTCTCGACCTGGATGCGGGTATCCCCGTCGGCGTCGGACAACAACCGCGGCGCTGCGGACAGGTTGATCCAGGCCGTATCCCGATAGAACCAGAAGCTGTGCGTGGTCGTATCGAAGACCATCAGTCCTTCAGCCGGACCGGCAATGGCCGTGCGGGCTGCGGACGATATGCGCGGCACGAGGACACCCTTATTCGTTGAGTGGATATCCAGGATGGCACTGGAATCGGGCGACTCGGTGCCGATCCCGATTCCCTGAGCATACATGTTGCCAACCAGCGAGCAAGCCAACAGGATGTAGCAGACGACTTTCATGACGATGTGATTTATTGCTTGCGAAGTACGGCCCCATCCCGGCTACCCGCCAAACGAATCGGGGGGTATTGAGTAATCGGTCAATCCCTCCCCGATGAGGCCATCTGCAGGATCGCGGATTCCATCACGGCCATCCTGGCCTGCAGGTCATCGATCGAGACCCGCTGTGCAGCGATGATCGCCTGTTGCTCCTGCACGGCCTTGACCAGTACGGGCACAAAGCTCGCATAGGCGATGCCGTAATTGTCCACATCACTTCCCGGCACGTGAAGACCGCTGAAATCGTAACCCAGGTCGCGACAGACCTGCTCGACCTCCTGGGCAATGAAACCGGTCTGCACCATCGCCGAGCTTTCCGAATAATCGGCGGTATGGAGCCGTTCCCGCTGAATGCTATCGGGCAGGTGCTGCATGAGATGTTCCTCGAATTTGCGTGTATCAAACTGATATGTCACCGGACGCAGGCGG
>CAYMLN010000216.1:0-5127 GCA_964391045.1 uncultured Saprospiraceae bacterium | reverse complement strand
GCTGACGGCCTCTTTTCTTTACACCCCGGTCCGTCGATCAGGCGCCGAGGTAATTCTTGAGGAGCTTGCTCCGGTTGGCGGAACGCAGCTTGTTGATGGCCTTGTCCTTGATCTGGCGGACGCGCTCACGCGTGAGGCCGAAACGGTCGCCAATGTCCTCAAGGGACAGCGGATGCTCCACGCCGATGCCGAAGTACAACTTGATCACGTCGGCCTGGCGGTCGGTCAGCGTGCCGAGCGAGCGATCGATCTCCCGGCGAAGGGATTCGAGATAATCGAGATTGGCGTCCGTACCCGGCGTATTGGGATTCTCCAGGACGTCGAGCAGGGAGTTGTCCTCGCCGTCGACAAATGGTGCGTCCATTGAGACGTGGCGGGCGGCAACGCCCAGTGTGGTCTCGACCTCATCGGAGGAGATCTCGAGCAGCGTGGCGAGTTCTTCGGACGAAGGCTCGCGCTCGAACTCCTGTTCGAGCTGGGAGAACGCGCGGTTGATCTTGTTGAGCGAGCCGACCTTGTTGAGCGGGAGTCGGACGATACGGCTCTGTTCGGCAAGGGCCTGGAGGATCGACTGGCGGATCCACCATACGGCATAGGAGATAAACTTGAAGCCGCGAGTCTCGTCGAATCGCTGGGCCGCCTTGATCAGGCCGAGGTTACCCTCGTTGATCAGGTCACTGAGGGAGAGGCCCTGGTTTTGGTATTGCTTGGCGACGGAAACCACGAAGCGGAGGTTGGCTTTTGTCAAGGTTTCGAGCGCGATCTGGTCGCCCTGCTTGATCCGCTTGGCCAGGTCGACTTCTTTTTCCGGCGTGAGCAGGTCGACTTTCCCGATCTCCTGGAGGTACTTTTCCAGCGACTGGCTCTCGCGGTTGGTAATGGACTTCGTAATCTTCAGCTGCCTCATGGCACGGAATAAAGGTTAAGTTCTGGTCTTCAAATCACTCAAAAAGCGTTCCCTAATCGCCCCGGCAAACGCTAAAGAGGTGCGAAAATAAGGTTTTTACGCATCCCCGTGTTTTTCCGGTCAACGGCCGCATTTGGACCACAAAGCCCTGATTACGCCTTGTCTCAAGCCGCCTGGGCGCATGCCTGGAGCTCCTGAGAGGGGTAATGCCTGCGCCTGAAAAAAAGTTCATCTGTTTGATATATTGTGGATTTCTGTTTTATTTGGGCCCGACCGGACGTCCGTGCATACCGTACTGACGCGTCGGACACACATCCTATGAAACGCGTACCTGTAGACCTGGAATACATTTTCAAGGCGTCCCCGTCGATCCTCTATACGTTCCTGACGACGCCGGCCTGCCTGGTGCGTTGGTTCTGCGACAAGGTCGACATCACCGGTGACGTCTATACCTTCACCTGGAGCGGCAACGACGAGATGGCCGAGCTGGTCGACGACATCGAGGAAGAGCGGGTTCGCTTCCGCTGGGACGGCGCGCCGCGCTTCGAATACCTCGAGTTCAGGATGTATCTCTCCCCGGTCACGGAGGAAACCGTGCTGGAGATCACCGACTTTGTCAACGAAAAGGAGAAGGACGACCTCAAGCGTTTCTGGGACAGCCAGATCAAGAAACTCCGCCAGGAGACCGGCGGCTGATCCGCATCAGAACCCTTCGATCCCGGTCACTGTCGTGTATTTGAACGACAGCTTCTGGTCGGGATAGATATACCTGAACGCGCCCTGGCACATCATCGTGGCCTCGTGGAATCCGCACAAGATGAGCTTGAGCTTTCCCGGATAGGTATTGATGTCCCCGATGGCGAAGATCCCGGGCACGTTGGTGGAGCAATCCATGGGATCCACCTCGATCGCGTTCTTGTCGAGGTTGAGTCCCCAATCCGCGATCGGGCCGAGCTTGGGCGTGAGGCCAAAGAGGGGGATGAAATATTCGGCCTTGACCCGCAGGTCTTCCTCGCCCTGGCGAATAATGACCGCGTCGAGCCGGCCCTCTCCTTCCAGGCCTGTCACCTCCGCTTCTGTGATCAGCTTGACCTGGCCGGAGTTGACGAGGTCCATGACCTTTTCAACGGAATCGGGCGCGCCACGGAAACTTGAGCGCCGGTGGACCAGGATGATCTTCGCACCCAGGCGTGACAGTTCGATGGTCCAGTCGAGCGCCGAATCGCCGCCGCCCGCGATGATGACGCGCCGCCCCTGGTATTTATCCGGTTGCTTGACGAAATAGTCGACCCCGCGGCCTTCGAAGGCCTCTATGCCTTCGATGGGTGGTTTCCTGGGCTCGAAGCAGCCGAGTCCCCCGGCGATGACCACCACCTTCGCGTCAATGACCGTCCCCTCCTGTCCGGTCACGCGGAATCCGCCTTCCGGGAGTCGTTCGACCTGGTCGGCGCGCTCACCCAGCGTGAATCCGGGCTTGAAGGGATCGATCTGTTGACGGAGGTTCTCGACGAGGTCGCCAGCCAGCACGGAGGGATAGCCGGGGATATCGTAGATGGGCTTCTTCGGGTAGATCTCGGTGAGCTGTCCGCCGATCTGGGGCAGCACATCCATGAGGTGACATTTCATCTTGAGCAGTCCGGCCTCGAAGACCGTAAACAATCCCACCGGTCCGGCCCCGATGATCAGCATATCCGTGTGGATCCTTTCCATAGCCCCGAATTCGGCCGCGAAGGTACGGCCATTGGGTAAGTTGGGACAACGTCGGAATGACGGCCCGCCTAGCGGCAGCGACCGCCCCTGATGATAAACTGGCCGTCCGTTTCGACCAACTCGGCCTGGAGGGACATTGCCACGGCGCGGAGGACGGACATGAGGTCAGGTTCGCGGAACGGCAGCGGGATGGTGATGCGGCAATGCCGGACGTCTTCCGATTCGATCCTTATGCGGGTCCCGAAAAACGCGGAGATATCCCGGACGGCCTCCTCGAGCGGGATGCCGATAAAGCGCAATTCGCGCGACCGCCAGGCGTCGAAATTCACGGACGGGTTGGGCACCAGGGTAATCGTACCGTCCGAACAGGTTGCGGACTCGCCGGCCTGGAGTGCCGCCGCCTTCGCACTGCCCTGGGCCGGGCGGAAGATCACCTTGCCGGATGTCACCCGGATGGTCACTGTCGAGCCTGTTTCCCGGATGGTGAAGGACGTGCCGACCACCTCGGTGACGGACGTGCCGCACTCGATCACGAATGGCCGCGAAGGGTCGGGCGTCACGTCGAAGTAGGCCTCGCCTTCGAGCCTGACCCGGCGTTTGTCCCGGTTGAATTTGAATTCGGTGAGTGTCGACCCGTTACGCAGGGTCACGGCCGAGCCGTCGGCCAGGCTGACCGTCAGGGGCGTATCTGCGCCGGCGAGGTGCGTGATCGTGCTGCGGGCATCCAGGAGGAAACGGACGCCGACAAAGAGGACGATCGCTGCAGCAGCAGAAACGATCCAGGGCAGGATCCTGGGACGACGCACTGCCGGCGCCGGTTGACGCACAGCCGACACTTTTTGCCAGGCGGCATTGAGGTCCCACTGGTCATCCGCCTCGGGCGCTGGGCAGTCCCAAATCCGTTGCATGGCGTCCACTTCCGACCGGAGCGCGCTGTCCCTGGCCATTTCGGCCTGAAAAACAGCCTTTTCGTCCGGGTCGAGGGCGCCGGCGAGGTAGTTGGCGATTTGTGCTGCGGTCTTGGGTTTCATGTATGACACGGTTAAGACACAGAAGAGGCGATCAACCCCTACGATGGGGGTCGACCTGTTCGCGGAGGAGCCGCAAGGCCTTTCCGATCTGGTTTTCTACGGTTTTAACGGATATCTGGAGGGCATCGGCGATTTCGGCATAGGACATCTGGTCGACGCGGCTGAGCTGGAAGACCACCCGGCACTTCTCGGGCAACCGGTTGATCGCGGCATTCACCTGTTCAGCCAGCTCTCGTTCTTCCATGGCGAGGATGGCTTCGGCGGGCACGTTGGCCGCCTGCTCGGCGACCCCGTCGTCGATCTCGTCCCAGTGGTGCTTGCGGTTGTCCCGCAGGTGGTTGAGCGCCCGGGAAATGGCCATCCGGCGCAGGTACGCCTGCGGTGAAGTGTGCAGGGTCAGGGTATCGCGCTTGGTCCACAATTCCGCGAAGACGTCCTGGGCGATATCCTCCGCCTTCGCGCGATCGCCGACATAGCGGTGCACGGTACGGCACACGTAGGCGTAATGCATGCGAAAGAGAGCTTCTACCTGTTCCATCGGGGTCCGGGGTGCGCGCCGGGATGCGTTTCCCAAAAATCGACAATTCACGGCAATACGGACGCGATTCACAACCCTTACGGCATACATCCCTACTTTTGTCGGACAATAAACAATTCATTCATCATGAAAATTGACAAGCTTCTCCTCCTGGCCGCCTTCACGGGCCTGATCGCCTGCAAGCCCAAGGAGGCCGCCGAGAGCGCCCCGGCCAATGCCTACACGCTCACCCCCTTCGCACCGTCCATCGAGTTTGCCGATGCATCCCTCGACACGCTCACCTATCAGGACAGCCTGATCACGGCGGCGATCTCCGGCACGAGCTACAGGCTTGGGGAGCAGACCGGAGACGCCACGACCAAGATGTGCGCCAACAGCGCGGAGGGCCAGCATCTCCACATCATCGTGGACGACCAGCCCTACGCCGCCAAGTATGAACCGTCTTTCGCGTTCGATATCCCGGACGGCGAGCACTATCTGTTGGGCTTCCTTTCGCGTTCGTATCACGAGAGCATCAAGACCCCGGCCGCTTTCCAGGCCGCGAAGGTCACTGTCGCCGGGAATGCCATCACCGCCAGCATGCCGGTCGAAGGGCCCATGCTCTTCTACAGCCGGCCGAAAGGCTTGTATAGCGGCGCCGACGCGGAGAAGGTCATGCTCGACTTCTACCTCGTCAACACGGACCTTCAGGGCCACGTGGTCGAGGCCGACATCAACGGCGAGAAGCACCGGATCGACTCGGCGCGACGTCTCATGTCCGCCATCGTTGCGGTATCGCATCGACAGGACGCGCTGCTCGTGGAGCGACTGCTCGACGGCGCGCCGGATCCGCGCGTCGCTCGGAGTGTCGGTGCGGTCGATCCAGATGCGATCGCCGAGCCTCTTCACGCGCACCCCGGTCTTCGCATCCATCACGTTCAGGACTTTGGCGAGTGCGGCAC
>CAYMLN010000215.1:0-5131 GCA_964391045.1 uncultured Saprospiraceae bacterium | reverse complement strand
GACCTACGGGAGTCATCTCGCCGGGGCGGATGCGGCCCGTGATGACAAAATCAGCATCAGCAGAAAGTACATGCCCGTTGTGCCGGACGTAGCGGAATCGCCGTCCGCCGAGCAGGCCCGCGAAGGTGACTTCACTCAATCCTTCGGGCAACGGCATGATCGCAGCGAAGGCATGCGAGGGCGGGCCGCCCACGAAGACCGAGGCGCGGAACGTGTCGCCGGTCTGGTTGTACATCGTGTGGTGCACACCGATCCCGCGGTGCAGTTGATAATGCATGCCCGCCTCGGCATTCGGCACGTAGTCGTTGCCACTGATCTGGATGCGATACATGCCGATGTTCGAGCGCATGATGCGCTTCTCCCCGGGCGGCAGCGTAAAGACCTGCGGGAGCGTGACGAAGGCTCCACCATCCATAGGCCAACTCACGACTTGCGGGAGCTGGTCAAGGGTCGTTCGGCCATAGAGGATCGGCTTGTCAAAACGCGCCTGGCGAGGGAGTCCGTTGAGTGCGGTGAACGGTGTGCCCAGGTACTTCCCGGGCGCGCGAAGAAGGTCGGCCGGATCGGCTTTCAGGCGAATCAGCCGTTGCACGGCTTCCAGTTCGCGGCGAAAGAGGTAGGCTGTCCGGTCTTTTGTTCCGTAGATGTTCGATGCGGCGCGAAAAGGACTGCCCTTGACGCGCTCGAACAGGATGGCCGGGCCGCCGGCATCGTGAATGCGGCGATGGATCTCGGCCATCTCCAACTTCGGATCCACCTCGACCGGGATGCGGATCAGTTCGTTTGGCGGAAGGTCCGCCAGGGCGGATTGAAGGGAAGAATAGCCCACGTGGACGGAGTGCGGTTAGTTCGGCGAAGATAACACCCGAGCCACCCGTCCGGTTGCCGTTGGGTCGACGATCCATGGTCTATTGCCGGCTGCGGAGCAAGTCCTGGTAAGACTTGTTGTCCTTCAACAGGGCGAGGAAGGGATCATATTGGAAATAGGCCGGAATGACGAATTTCATCCCTTTCATCAGGGATTGCTTGAGATAGGCAAGGCTCTTGTCCGTCTCGCCCAGATGGGCGAGGATCCTTGCGATATAATAATCCTGGAGTCCGTAGTCACAGGGGCCAGGTGCGTCTGCCTCGAGAAGGCGGATGATTTCATTTGCATTTTTCATGGCACCGGCCTGGGCGTAGGCGATGCCGAGTTCAGCCCTGTATCTCTTCGCTTCGGGGGACTTCAATTGCGAGGAATCAGTGGAATCCAGGAAGCGCAAGTAAGCGGTTGTCGCCCCGCGCGCATCCCCGTTCAGGAGCATACACCTTCCGATTCGGCCTTCATGGCCCATTTGCCGGCTGTATTTCAAAGAGAGGTCGAGGTGGCGTTGGGCTTCGCCTGTCGCACCAAGACGGTTGGCCAGGGCAAAGGCGCTGTAATGGTAGTAGGACAGGTTGTCGAGCCTATTGACCTGTTCCTTGTTCGTCCGGACAAGGTCAGCGATCAATTGGTCCACCGCTTCCGGTTGCCCGTTGGCCAGGTAAAAGGAGGACAGGATAGCAAATTCCGAGTCTGCATTGGCATGCGGCCGAACGATCTCGACCCACGGTGCAGCTTTCGCTGGCTGGCCCTTCTCCGTGTAGGCACGAATGCCGTTGATCATATAGGTTTCGCAGTAGGGACAATCCTGGAGAACATCCTTCGGGTCCGCGATCTGCTTCATGGCCGAGATGGCTTTGTCCGGGTCGTTCAGGTACTGCAGCGACATGACGACGGCGTCCGATGCCAGGTGGAGATCGGTTGGCTTCCGGTCCAGGATCGGCACGAATGCCTGCCAGGCCCGCGCCCTTTCCCCGTCGATGTCGAGGAGGTGATACTGGATGTATGATGATTGGATTTCGGTGGGGTTGGGAAACCTTTCCCTAAGCCAGTTCATCGTGTCGGCCATGGCCTTGCAGTCGCGTTCATTGGACAGGAGATCCAGGAGGAGCGTGTATGCTTCGAAAAACGAGGAATCCTTCGCGATGGCGGCGAGGAGGTGTTTCTTGGATGTTGCGAATTCTCCGGGCGCCCGGCCCCAATACTGGAGCGCCTTCAGGTAGTCACTATAAGCGGCATACGTCGGGGCGCTGACCGGAAGGGTGTCCCGGCTGAACAGATATCCCTTGGCCACGTCGAGCATGGCATTGACACCCGCCGTCATGTCCTTTCGAGGAAAGTAAACAGGGCGCAGTCCGGGAGTCACGTCCTTGCGGAGGCGGCAATCATACACCGTCGAGGCGATCATGATCGAGTCGCGGTTAAGGCCATGGGGCTGTATCGTGCCGCGAAGCGAGAAACGGCATCCGCTTTTCAATACGAAATCGGGATCGTCCAGCTTTCGTTCATCGCCGCCGGTCAGGAACATGGTGGCCGAGAGCGATTGCACATCCGGGGGCGTTGACAGGTTGAGTTGCTGGGTAAGCGCGACAAAGAGGATATCGGCGAGTGAGTCCATCGCCACGTCGGTGGTGTCATAATTGAAACGGGCAACCGTGACCTTGGCTTTCGACCAGTCGACCTGGCTGGCTTGCCGGCGCATGACAACCGCGTAGGTGGCGGCGGCGATCAGGCCAATGCCGACGATCCAGGGCCATTTGCTCAACAAGGCCAACGCACCCGAGCGCAAGGGTGAGGCATGCGGGGGTATCACGAGCCCGGGTCCCTCAACCGCATACAGCGGCATGGGTTTGACAACATTCTTCAGCCGGAAAAACCCCAACGCATGAAGCTTTATATCCGGGTGGTTGCGCAGTTCCAGCGCGACCCTGTCAGAGATAAGGACGGATCCTGCCACGCCCGCGGACTGGATGCGTGACGCAATGTTGACGGCATCGCCAAATACATCATTGTCCTTGAAGATGAGGTCGCCAAGATGAATGCCGATGCGCAACGGTACGTCATGGTCATGGGATGCGGCCTGGAGGGCGATCGCGGCCTCCACGGCATTCACCACGCTGTCAAAGACGGTTACGCTCCCGTCGCCATACGTTTGGATGAGCTTGCCGCCATTCGCGGGCACGAGTTCATTCAGATCTTTCCGGTGGCGGTCCGCCAGCGCAAGCGCTGCAGGTTCGTTCTGCTGGAACTGCCGTGTGTACCCTTCAATATCGGCAAACATGACGGCCGATAATTTTCGGGATGGAGGTTGAGGGGTCATGTGCGCATCAGGTTTGGGGAGTCGCCCGAAGCCAAACGGCTATAACTCGGTACGTATTCCGAATTTACAAGTAATGGGACGTATGTATGCCCTCCGATGCGCGCTTTTTTATGGCATGTACACTCAATCAGGAGAATTCGGTAGATTTCGTAGATTTTAGACCAGCCGCCCGGCTGGCTTTTCACTCACCCAAAAAAGTCTCCTCTTATGAAATCTCAAATTCCCGAAGAACCAGCCACAACCCTGGAGGCCAAGAAGCAGGATTTCTGGAAGTCGCTCCGCTGCACCGGCGCATGGGCGCTGGGCGCAGCACTACTCGTCGATGCGTTTTATTTCTTTGTTTTTCCCGGTGATGGCTTGCCCGGCAAGCTGGGCTGGCTCCTGCTCATTGTACCGAACCTGTTTTTTGCGTTCGGGATAGCCGCGTTGACCTTGTTTGTCTGGCGTAACGCCGGAGGAGGCTGGCCCCTTCAACCGTATATCGGGAAGCGGAACCTGATCAACGGCTTCATCCTCGGCCTGTTATTTACGTGTGTGGTGGCCGGAGCCGTCTTCACGCTGTTCATGGCCTGCAGCGGCGCTCATGTGGCAGATGCATTTGTCGCCTTCAAGGACGCCCTCCTCGCCCAGCCGGGAGAAAGCTTGTATATCGGCGTAAAGGTGATCGGGGTGTCTGTCGCCGCAGAAGGCGGCGGGAAGGTGGAAGACCAGCCTCCACGGTGACCACCGTTGGCCGTCGATTATATGAACTAATTTTATATGTTTTATTTGTTAGTACATTAGCGCCCAAATCCGCAAGGACTTGAAGGCCTATCTCGACCTCCTGAGGCATATTCTCGACCACGGCGTCCGGAAAGACGACCGGACGGGTACCGGGACCATCAGCACCTTCGGGTACCAGATGCGTTTTGACCTCGCCGAGGGGTTTCCGCTTGTGACCACGAAGAAGCTCCATGTGCGGTCCATCATCCATGAGCTGCTGTGGTTCCTCGCCGGGGATACCAATGTCAAGTATCTGCAGGACAACGGAGTGCGGATATGGAACGAGTGGGCTGATGCCAATGGCGATCTCGGTCCCGTCTACGGGCACCAGTGGCGGTCGTGGACGGCGGCCGACGGCCGGACCATCGACCAGATCGCCGAAGCCGTGCGGCTCATCCGGGAGCAGCCCGACAGCCGGCGGATCATCGTCTCCGCCTGGAATGTCGGCGACATCCCGCAGATGGCCCTGGCGCCGTGCCATTGCCTGTTCCAGTTCTATGTCGCCGAAGGCCGGCTCAGCTGCCAGTTGTACCAGCGTTCCGCCGATGTTTTTTTGGGCGTTCCGTTCAACATCGCGTCCTACGCCCTGTTAACCATGATGATCGCGCACGTCTGTGACCTTCAACCTGGCGAGTTCGTGCATACCTTCGGGGATGTGCACATTTACCTCAACCATCTTGACCAGGTCCGGGAGCAGCTGAGCCGGTCGCCCAGGTCGCTACCCCGCATGGAGATCAATCCGGCCGTGCATGACCTGTTTGCCTTCCGCTTCGAAGACTTTACCCTTACGGGGTATGATCCGCATCCCCATATCGCCGCTCCGGTGGCGGTGTAAAGGTGATTATATTGGAATAAATCTAAATAGTGAATTTGCAGATGGCCCTTTCCGCAAAAACAAGGTTAAATGGTCTATCTAATTATTTTTGCAACCAAATCAACCGTCTGACCCGACTCCACATCTCTGGTTATGCAGCATAACTACTTGAAATTCTGTTTTTTGCTTCTCCTTAATTCGATCCTTTTTATAGGGTCTGTGCGGGCCGAAGCAACGGTAGAAGCAGGCAAGACACTGTTCCTCAACCAGTGCGCCAGCTGCCACAACAAGAACATGAAGGACAACCTCACCGGGCCGGCGCTAGGCGGGGTGGAGGAGCGGTGGGCGGCCTACCCGCAGGAGGACCTCTACG
>CAYMLN010000214.1:4145-5138 GCA_964391045.1 uncultured Saprospiraceae bacterium | reverse complement strand
CGCGGTGGCTCGCTTCGGCCGACCGCAGGTTGGCCTCGAGCTGGGAGAGGTTGGCTTCGGAGCTTTCGAAATCCTGGGCCGAGATGACGCCATCCTGGCGGAGTTTCTTATTGCGTTCGTGGATCTTGCGTGCGTTGTCGACCTGTGCCCGGATCTGTTCGATCTGGGCGAGGGCGGTTTCCACCGAGGATCTCGACCGGGCCAATTCGGACTGTGCGCCGTTCACGCTCGCCTGTGCGCGTTCGACCGCGCTTACGTAAGCCTCCGGGTCGATGCGCGCGAGGACCTGACCGGCCTTGACCGAGTCGCCTTCCTCAACGAAGAGCTCGACGATCTCGCCGCTGACGTCCGAGCTGATCTTGACCTCCTTCTCGGGGAAGATCTTGCCTGAGGCGGAAACCGTTTCACGGATGTCGCGCAGTGCGGCCTTCTCCGTTTCGACGGATTCGCCTTTTGGCTTCTGGCGCGCCTTGATGGCGGCGACGGCCATCAGGAGCAGGAGCATCGCCGAAAGGACGATGATGATCCACTTGCTCGATTTTTTCTTTGGCTTCGTCATGGCGTTGGCATTCAGTTTAGAAAGGGTCGTGGCTTGTCGGGCGGTCAGTCGATCTGGATGACGCGTCCCATGTAGAATTCAAGCACCTTGATCCGGAAGTAATAATCGTACCGGGCGATCAGCAGGTTGGTTTCTGCCGTGTCGGACCGGTTGCGGGCGGAGAGATATTCGAAGTTGCCGATGCTTCCAAGCGAAAATCGCTGGTCGGCGTCGCGCAGCGCGAGTCGGGCTGCTTTAGCCGAGGCCTCGGCGGCGTCGAGGGACTTCCTTGAGGCCTTGGCGCTGGTGAGCGCGTTGGAGATATCCGTTCGCAGTGTTTGCTTGGTCTGTTCGGTGTTCAATTGTGCGCGTGTTGCTTCCAGCTTGGCGCGTTCGATGTTACCGCGGTTCGCATACTGGTTGAACACCGGCACCTGGAGCGTCAGGCCGGCGCC
>CAYMLN010000214.1:0-4135 GCA_964391045.1 uncultured Saprospiraceae bacterium | reverse complement strand
AACCCGTGTTGGCGTCGAGCTGGTCCCAGTATGGCACCTGGGTGTAGTTCGTGGGCAGGATCCTTTCTGCCTCAAATTTAACGGCCTCGTCGTTGATGAAGACGCCGGGTTGTTGGATGCGATCCAGAATAAAATCGGTGGGCTGCTCGAACAAGGTTGACCAGTTGGTCCCGGCGCTAAAACCGAGGCTGAGCGAGGGGTAAAGCTGGCTTTGGGCCACCTTGATTCCCACCTGTCCACTCTGTTCCCGCAACTCGGCCGCTTCGACCTGGGGCTGGCTGCTGAGGGCCGCGGTGTAGATCGCATCGAGCGTCTGGGTCTCCAGGGCTTCGAGCGTGCTCACGTCGACGCGGGGCCGGTCGATTGCGAGCGGGTAGGCGGGCTCGAGCATCATCTGCTGCTTCAGGGTCAGCATATTGATGTCGATATTGTTTTGGGCCGTGATGAGGCTTTGTTCGTCCAGCGCGATCTGGGCCTCGATGTCGTACCGGGCATTCTCGGGCCGCGATCCGGCCGCGATCAGTTTTTCCGTGTCTGCGAGCTGGTCTGTCGACAACTTGACCCGGGCCTTGGCGATGTCCAGGTTTTCGTAGGCCAGCAGGACATTGAGATAGGCCAGGGCGACGCTCAGCGCGAGGTCATTTTCGGATTGCCGGATATCGGCGCCGGCCGCATCGTAGAGCATCTTATTCTGCCGGACGGACTGGCTGATCCGCAGGCCGTCAAAGAGCATCACGCCGGCCTGTGCATTGAGGCTCTGGTAAAAGGAGTTCTCGAATTCGAAGTCATTGGTGGCGGGGTTGACCACCCGGCCGATGCTGAAACCGAGGTTGCTGCCCAGGTTGAGCGAGGGGATGCGCTGCTGCCGGAGTTGCTTGCCCGAGATCGCAAGGTCTTGCTGCCCGAGCCGGGCCTGGCGCACCAGCAGATTGTTGCGCAGGGCCTCGTCCACGCAACGTTGAAGGTTCCAGCTCTCCTGGGCGATGCCGGGGGACAGGCCGGTCAGCACGAGGGCCAGGGAAAGGAGGAAGTGTTTCATAGCCTCATGGGTTTGCGTGGGCGATAATACCGCTATCGCCCGCTCTGGACTTGATTTTTCTATGAAAAGCCAAAAATAGCGGATCAAATCCGAGTCGGCGCCCTTTGTGCGGCCTTAGCGGTAGGTTTCAAAGGACCTCGCCCCGACGATCCGGTCATACTCCGCGCCAAGCGGCCGGTAGTAGACCAGGAGGGTGTATTCGTTCTGGGTGGCATGCCAGTCGCCCTCCAGGACCGAGATATCGGGATTGCCGTTGGCATCCGGCACGGCGTAGGCATAGTCGTGGTAGCCTTGCTTGAGATACAGGCGGGCCGTATACGCGCCGACCCGCTCATCGTAGGTGAGGCGATATTCCGGGAGCAGTTTCCAGTCCGTCAGCCCGCCGACGATGTACACCGGTTGCGGAAAGTCTTCGGGAAGATTCAGGGTGAAGTTTACTTCCGCATACTCCGTGCCGAGGGCCTGCTCGCGGTAGTTGTATCGCTTGATCAGGTTGAGCGTAGACGCCAGCGAGTCCGGCGTGATCTGTTTGCGGATGAAGTCGCTGTTGAACGGCACGAACCTGCCGTTAAGGTCGAACCGGAAAAGATAGGCCTGGTTGGCGCGCGGTGCCTCGTCGAACAGGATAATGTTATATCCTTCGGGATAGCGCTCGATCGTCAGGACGTTCTCCGACCTGAACCGCACGCTCGAGATATCGAGCTGCCTGAATTCCTTGCCAGCCGGAAAGACGATCTTGTCCTGGTAGTTGAAATCCAGCGAGAGATTGTTGACGAATCGCGGCCTGATATCGTTGAGGGCATTGTCCCACCGGCCGTTCTGCAGCACGGTGCAGCTGATCTCCCGCAATGGGTCGCGCGGCCGGAGTGCTTCCACGTTGAGCATGAAATCCACTTCCTGGTGGGTATTCTGCTTGCTCACGACGACCGGTCGGTTGACCTGGGTGGCGGCGGAGACCATTTCCTCGACCACCATGAAGCGGCGGGTCAGCACCGGGTCATCTTCTTCTCCAGCTTCGTAGACGACGAGCAGGTAATTGCCGGAATGCGACCAGCGCACTTCGTCGTTGGGCAGTGTCAGCCGGTAATGGAGGTAATGTTGGTATGTGCCGCTGGAGATGTCGTACTCGCGGATCTCCCCCTCCCGGTAGCCCTGCAGGTATTCAAACTGCCGCAGTTCGGTGGTTGGCTGCCAGTTTCGGTCGCAATGGATGACGGTGTAGTAATAATGGGTTCCCTCCCCGCGCAGGTCATCGAATGCGAGAAAAAGCGCGTCATCGAGGCCAAGGCGGGCGACAGGCATGGTGAGGGCGAGGCCGGTGACATGGAAGCGGACGGAATGGATATAATTCCGGTAGATACCATCTGTATAGGATGCCAGGCGCGGTTGAGCTGCTGTTGGATTCAAGTGAATGCAAAACAGGGAGGCCAGAAGGGGGAGTAGGTGTTTTTTACACGCCATGGACGGTGGAAAATTCGCAGGCGATTGGGTAAGTGCCTGACGCGTAAGGATTAATTAGACTGGATTAGGCTGTTAAAATTAGGGTAGAACAGCCGAAAAAGGGATTAAAACTGGTGGCAGCAATTGTGCTGCCACCACATCATCACAGAATTTGATCAATGATTTGGTGCGGAATCTGCACATCATGTTCAGCGATCAAATGGTTGATATCCAAGGACAAAACCTCCTTGCCCACGGAAATATTGCACAGGCCCGACCTGTCATTTTCAAGGTATTGCCGAAACGACGACCACGGCCAATCTTGCGGCCGGGAAACGAGGCCCGCCTTTACGGGATTATTGTGGATGTAAACGAAGCACCAAACGCTGTAATCCATCTGATGGGCAGGTGCGGAGGTGCGCTTGCAACGGGTATTCTGCGTAAAAAGGGAGCCGGTCCGCTTGTGCATCTTGTTGAATCCGCGGGTGTATGAGCTCAGCGCGATCTGCAGGCCATGGGCAAACATCGACATACCCGAAAGCGGTGCCGGTTGTTCCCCGGACCACGGATTGTGTTTAGGGGTGAAAGTGAGTGTGGTTTGCGACGTCGCCCGGATCAGCAGGTGGAAGTGGTTCGGGAGAAGGCAATAGGCGAGAAGTTCGGCATGCGGGCACAGGTACTGTTCCATCTTGGCGAGAAAGAAGCGGTAGTGGCGCTCGTCATAGAAGATGCGCTCCTTGTTGTTGCCGCGGTTGTAGATATGATACAACTCGCCCTGGACCAATCGCATGGTGATGGGTTTTCAACGGTGAAGAAAAACTGGCTTTTTAAAAATAGGGGATTACGTGCACTTGCGCCGCGCACTCACCCAGGCGCTGTCCCGGATGAAGAAGCGCCACGGCCAGGATGCGGCCTCTCCGGCGTAGTCTACGCCGATCCGCGGGCCCGCACAAATGGATTCCGGAGATAAAGAGGAGGCCTCCTCGATCCACAGGGGACTTTGACGACGCGTCAGCGAGGTTCCGCTCCATTGCACATGGAGGCCCATGGCGCGGGCCAGCGCGCCGGGGCCAACGGTCAGCCGGGGATGATCGACGGTAAGGTTCCGACGCTGGCCCATGATATCAAGCCCTTCCAGAGGCTCGAGTGCGCGGATCAAAACGGCATGCGGATGTCCGGCCGGGCCAGTCACCACGTTCATCATGTGGTGGATGCCGTAGCAGAGGTAGATGTACGCGACGCCGCCGGCGCTGAACATCACCTCCGTCCGGGCTGTCCGCCGGTTGTTCCAGGCATGGGAGGCCCTGTCGACAGGGCCCATGTAGGCTTCCGCCTCGACGATGCGCCCGGCGGTGAGCTGGCCTTCGAAGCGTGTCACGAGGATCTTGCCCAGCAGGTCGCGCGCGATACCCGTGACATCGTCGGACTGGTAGTAGGCAGGAGGAAGCCGGCGGGCCAAGCGGAATTATTTTCTTGAGTAGTTCGGCGCCTCCTTGGTGATGGTCACGTTGTGCGGATGGCTCTCATGGATGCCGGCCGGCGTGATGCGCACGAAGTTGGCCCCTTGCATGGCCTTGATGTCCCGCGCGCCGCAATAGCCCATGCCCGCCCGCAGGCCGCAGACATATTGGGCCATGACTTCGTGGAGTGTGCCGG
>CAYMLN010000213.1:4790-5158 GCA_964391045.1 uncultured Saprospiraceae bacterium | reverse complement strand
ATATCGATTTTCAAGCAGTGTTGATGCGCGCCGGAAAGGCCGGGATCGCCTTCCTGTCCGGAACGGACAGGAAGGCGATGGGCCATTTATCTTCCGGCGGGGTCCGGGAGGACCTGTTGTCGGGACATCGGACTGCTTGGTTGCCGGTTAAAAGGAATGCTTATCTGTTCTTCTTCTTGTGACGGTTCTTCCGCAACCGCTTCTTACGCTTGTGCGTAGCGATCTTGTGTCTTTTTCTTTTCTTACCGCAAGGCATACGTTAACGAGTTATATATTTTCAAAATGTCGTCTAGTCCTTCTTCGCGCATTTGTCTGCCAGGGCACGGGCCTCTTCCGGCAGGTTGAGCGCGGTATAAATGTCGATGGCC
>CAYMLN010000213.1:4551-4780 GCA_964391045.1 uncultured Saprospiraceae bacterium | reverse complement strand
GGCTTGCTCGATCCGCGTCCGGGCCCGCTCATACTGCCCCGTGCGCACCGCGAGCCGGGCGAGTTGGTAGGGCGGTCCGGCGGATTCCGGATACGTTGTCGCGAGTCCGGTGAGCATCTGGATCCCTTTCATCGGCTGGTCGGCCGGCGGCGCCTCGACGTTGCAAAGCGCTTGGTTGATCCGGTGCTCGATAACCGCGGGCTCCAGGGAGATGGCCTTCTCGAAGGCA
>CAYMLN010000213.1:0-4541 GCA_964391045.1 uncultured Saprospiraceae bacterium | reverse complement strand
CGGCCACCTGGCGGGCATAGAGGCCGGCCAGCACGGGCTGCCGGGCACTATACCAGAGGGCGGACAATTGCTTCAGGGCCTCGTTCCGGGCGGAATCCGTCCCGGCGACGCGCATCATGGCCGTCAGGCCGTGCAGCGTCTCCGTTTGGGCCGGCGTCAGCGTGGTTCCGGCTTCGCGTTCCAAGGTGGCGATGTCATACTTGACACCGCTGATGGCCCTTGACGTTTCGAGGGCCCGGGTCTCGGGGGGCTGCCGGTCGAAACCGAAATACAGCACCGCCAGCGTGATCAGCGCTGCCAGGAGGTACAGCGCCTGTGTCTTGCCGAACACCGGTCCGGTTTATTCTTCGGGTTTTACGCCATCTTTCACCTCGTCGACAAACACCTTGGCGGGCTTGAAGGACGGGATGTAGTGGGCCGGGATCTCGATCGATACGTTGTTCTTGATATGGCGTCCGACTTTTTTCGCCCGTTTCTTGGTGATGAACGAGCCGAAACCGCGGATGTAGACATTCTCCCCTTTGGAGAGGGAGCCTTTAACCTCGGTGAAAAAACGCTCCAGGGTGACGAGCACGTCGACCTTGGGAACTCCCGTCTTTTCAGCGATAATATTGACAATGTCTGCCTTTCTCATTACTTTTTTCTCTGATTAATAGTCTGTTATGCGGATCGTTCGCACGATCGGGAGGGCAAAGTTCTCAAAATGTGCCGATTTTGTATCACCGGGTTACACATTTTTCTTTTTCTAATAAATGCCTGAGCCCCCGTTTGTTGTGCAGGGAGCGGCCCTCGTCTGGCGGGGTCAGAACCGGTCGATGTACAGCGTCTCCCGGCGGCGCATCTGACGCTTGCCGGCCGGGGTGTGGTCGTCGTAGCCGCAGAGGTGCAGAAGGCCGTGGACCATGACCCTGAGCAGCTCCCGTTCTTCCGGGACCCCGAGTCGGGCAGCGTTGTCCCGGACCCGCTCGAGGCTGATGTAGATCTCCGCCGCCAGCGGGGACTCCCCCAACGGGAAGGTGATGATATCGGTATAGGTGTCGTGGCCGAGGTAGGTCCGGTTGATCCCCAGCAGGTACTCGTCGGTACAGAAGATATAATCCACCCGGGCCTCCGGCACACCCTCGGCCTCAAGGACGGAGGACAGCCACCGGCGGAGCCGCCGGGTGTCCGGGAGCTTCGCCCGGATGCGGTGCTTCGTGAAGGTGATCCCCGTCTCGCCGGCGTGTCCTTCGGGCCAGAAGTCGGTCACAACCGCCACATCAGTTGCACGGTGCGCCCCTGGTCGAGGAAGTGCACCTCGTCGGTCAGTTGCTTCATCAGGAAGACCCCGCGACCCCCTTCGCAATCGAGGAGCTCGTCGCAGGTCGGGTCGGGTACCTGGCAGGGATCGAAGCCGCTGCCTTCGTCGGAAATGAAGATGTGGACATGCCCATTCTGCCGCTGGCAACTGACCACGATGTTCTTGCGGTCATCGTACCGGTTGCCGTGGATCATGGCGTTCGTGACCGCCTCGGTCAGGCTGATCAGGATGTTGGGATAGAGGTTATCGGGCAATCGCTCGCCCATCACCACCTGCTGCACGTAGCCTTCCAACTCGCAGAGGCAGGTCGGGTTCGACGGCAGTCTCAATATTTTTTCCCTGCAGTCGATGGCGCTCAATTTGTCGTTTTCTTCAACGATTGATAGTATTCCTCGACCAGGAACTTGTAATACGGCTTGAGGTCGGGCGAAACCGACTTGTATTGTTCGATCTCCGCTTCCCGCTGCCGGATGTATTGCTCAAGCGCGGGCGGCATCGACCGCTTTTGCTCCAGGGCGGTCTCGGCCTGGCGCCGGGTGTCCTGGTCGCGCTGGCGTTCCGACCGCTCGGCCTCGAGTAGTCGGGTCGTGATGTCCTGTTGCCGTTTCAGTGTCTCCTGGTTGAGCCGCTTGTTGACGAGGTCGATCTCGACCTTGTTCATCTCGTTGCCGATCTGGTCGAGTTCGGGGTTCCCCTTTCCCTGTTCCTTCTTTTCCTTCGACAGGTCGTTCAGGGCCTTCCGGAGGGCCGCCTGCTTGGCGGCCATCTGGGCGAATTCCTTGCTCATCTTTCCCTGGTCCCCCTTGCGCATTTTCTCGAGCAATTGCTGCATTTCCTGGTTCAGTTCCTGCTGGCCCTGGGAGATCTTGTCCATCGGGACCCGGCCGGGTTTGCCTGCGCCGTTGCCGCCGGGCTTGTTGCACATCTGGCTGCCCGGCATCTTCGACGCCATTTGCTGTTGCATTTGATTCATCACCTCACTCAACATTAGTGCCAAATCGTTGAGGTAGGTCATGGTCCGCTGCTGGTGGTCGGCGGAAACGGCCTTGTTGCGTTCTTCGAGTTGCGTGATGCTCCGCTTCAGGTTGAGCTTGATGTCGGCCACTTTCTCGACGACAAAGCTCTCGATCTGGGTGACGCGCTTGCTCAGGGCATGGAGCGTGTCCTCGACCACCTTGAAGTCCTGCTGGATCTTGAACTGGTCCTGGACCAGGTCGACGTAGCGGGGCGTGGTCACCTCCGTCACGCGGAAGGATTCGATCAGGTCCTCCTGGTCGAAGGACAGGGTCACCAGGTTTTCCAGCAGTTGGCGCAGCATGGCCATGTCCTCCTGCATCTGTTCCATGTCGCCGGACTGCATCTGTTCCGCCATCTGGGCCGCGGCGTCGCGCATGCGCTGGGCGGCGTTCTTCTGGGACTTGGAGGCGCCCTTTGGCTGGCTTTGCTGGAGCTGGTCGCTGCTCTGCTTCATGTCCTCGCCGATCTTGTCCATCTGCTCCTGCGCACCATCCAGGGGCTTGGGACGCTCGAGGTCCTCGTTTTTCTTGAGCATGTCCTCGACGTCCTTCTTGACGTCGTCGAATTTCTTGTTCAGGTCCTCCTGCTTCTTTTGCAGCTCGTCGTTGGGCTGCTGTTGCTGCTCCGTTTCACGGCTGAGGTTTTCCTGTTCATCGGCCAGTTTCTCCAGTTCCTCCACCGCCTTCTCGATCGCCATCTCGACTTCCATCTGCTTGAAGAGCTCGAGCATGCGGTCCAGTTCCTTTTCCAGCGACTCGTCGTTCATCTCCATCTGCTCCATCATGTCGAGCGCACCTTCCTTTTCCATCTCCTTCATCATCTCCTCCATGCGCTTGAGCATCTCCTTCATCTCGTCGCTCATGAGCTCGTCGAAGAGCTTTTGGAGTTGTTCCTGTTTCTGCTTGAGCTCCTCGGAGGGTTGCGTATGCTCCTCCTGGTTTTGCAGGTTCTCGTTGTACTTCTCGATGGCCTCCTGCATCTGTTCCTGCAGGTCCTGGTGGCGGTTGAGCAGCTTCTCGATCTCCTTGCGGTCCTGCCATTCGGTTTTTTTCTCCTGGAGGAGTTTCTCCCGGAGTTTCTTCATGTCGTCCTGGAGCTTCCGCGTCTCAGCGAGGGATTTCTCCAGGTTGAGCTGGATGTCGGCGTTGTTCTCCTTCTCCTGCGCGGCGTACTCCTCGGCCGTGGGCTTGCGGAAGACCATGACCGGTGTCCGGCTGGCCTTGGCGCCATGGATGGCGTCATTGTCATGCACCTCGAAGTAATACTGGATCTGCTGGCCGGGTTGCAGGGCGACCGTCCCGATGTCGAAGACGTGCGTGTAGGAGAATTGGGTGGGGTGGGGCACCTCTAGTCCTTTCGACTGGCTCGAAACCATCCGGCCCTCGGCATCCAGGATGTCGTACTTGAAGGCCAGGTCGCGGATTCCATAGTCATCATCCGTGGACCCCGCGAAGTAGATCAGCTGGTTCTCCAGGCTGTCGGGGAAGGCCTCGACCCGGATCCCGGGATACCGGTCCGGGATGACCCGAAGGTTATATTGGACGCTGTCGGTGATCGGCAGTTTCGGGTGTTGCAGGTACAGGGTATAGCGACCATCCCGAAGGGCCTGGTTCTTGAGTACGAAACGGTCCTCGCTTCGCTGTTCGGCCATGATCCGGTCCGGGGAGGACTCGAACCATGCCTGGAGGGACGCCGTCTGGACGGCCTCGATGTCCCAGGTCAGCCTGGTGCCTTCCGGCACGATCAGGTCGCCGATGTTTTTCAGTTCCTCGTCCCGGCGCCCGGTATACGCCGGATAGTCGATGTCAATCGAGAAAGCGGCGATGCCGGACTTCTTGATCACCGCGAGCCGGAGCTCGTCCGTGGTCACGGGACCGGCATAGACGCGGAACGGCGTATCGTCCTGGACGTTCTTGAAGGTGTAGGTGAAGGTGCCGTCGTTGGCCTGGCGCATCCGGTAGGCATAGTGGTCGATCTCGATGAATACTTCCGCCGGGACCATCTGGCCTTCGGTCGTCACGTTGATCGTGTAGTCCCCGTATTGCACGACGGACAGGTCATCGGGCGTATCGAGCAGGAAATGGAAAGGCGCGTCGCGTTCGAAGACCTGGTTGGGGTGGATCAGCCGGTGGGTGCTGTCGCGCAGCAGGCTGGGCGCTGCGACGAGCAGGAACAGCAGCAAAAGGAGCGGAGGGAGCGCGTAGCGGAGGTATTTCCGGTTGCG
>CAYMLN010000212.1:0-5163 GCA_964391045.1 uncultured Saprospiraceae bacterium | reverse complement strand
GCACGGCCCAATTACGCCATGGCCCGCGAAGGCCTCTTTTTCCGCACCATGGACAAAGTCAACAAATTCAACGTCCCGGCGCGCGCGCTCTGGCTGCAGTGCCTCTGGGCGTGCATCCTCGTCTTCTCCGGCACGTTTGACCAGCTGACCGACATGGTGATCTTTTCCATCTTCACCTTCTATGGCCTGACGACGCTCGGCGTGTTTATCCTGCGCAAGCGGATGCCCGATGCGCACCGGCCGTACAAGGTCTGGGGCTATCCGGTCGTGCCGGCCATCTTCATCCTGTTTTGCGTCGGATTGATCGTCAACACGTTCATCACCCAGCCGCGCGAAGCCTTCCTGGGGACGCTCCTCGTCCTGTCCGGCGTACCCATGTTCGCCTGGTTTACACGAAAAGGCAGGAACGCGGCCTAGCGCCGCTTGCCGAGTTGCAGGGAGATGTAGCCGTTGATAAAGACGGGCGTATTGTTCTCGATGATCATGATCGGGACACGCTGCGTGAAGGCGTCCACCATGATGCCCATTTCGAAGGCCCGGACGAACTCCTCGAACGCCCCGAGGCTGAAGTGCGCGCCGATGCGCCCATGCACGCCGGGCACGATCGTGATCTCGTCGAATCCCTTGAAGAACGGCCCCGGGCCGACGATCTTGGTGTTATCGAGGAAGATGTCGTGATTCTCGGCGGAATATTTCTCCGTCGAGATGTAATCGGAAAATCCATTTTCCCTCACCCGCAACAGGTCGAGGTAGTAGGGCTTGACGATGCCGAGTGACGCGCCGAATTCGTAATTCACGCCCACGGCCACGCCTTTACGCTTGGCCTTCTCGGAATAATAGCGCTTCACGCCCAGTCCGCCCCGGAGCACATAGAATTGATTCTGCTTACCGTAGGAAAAGCTGCTCGAGTTGGCGGAAAAGGGATTGCCCGTGTTGAAGCTGATCGATTGCCGGAATTCCTTGGGATGCTTGAGAAAGCCCAGGTCGAAGACATAATAGGTCGTCTTGTAATACTTGACCAGCTTCCCGATGTACATCCCGATCGCCATGCCGTTGGAATGCGGACGGAAATCGGCGGCCCGCTCGGTCTCGTAGAGCACCCCGAGCGAGCTGTAATCCAACTGCTTCGGTTCGAGTACGGCTTGCCCACGGACGGTCCCAAATGGGAGTCCGACCAAGACCAATACCAAGGCCATCCAACGATGCATTGGGGAAAGTTAGGGAAAAACACCGCTCCGGGTGGCCCTGGGCCGCCGGAATGCGCATCGCACGACATCGGGGCCGAATCCTGCCGTTGCCCGACAACCGGCCCTTTTCCTATATATTCAGCCCGTAAATAGCCTAACCGTGGTCTACAACTTTTCTTCGACCCACTCCATTGTCCAGGAATACCTGCGCCAATTGCGGGACGAGCGGATGCAGGGCAACCCCGTGCTCTTTCGGCGGAACCTCCGGCGGATCGGCCAGCTGATGGCCTACGAGATAAGCAAGAAGTTGAATTACGTGTCCGTCGAGACGACAACCCCGCTGGGCGTGGCCCAGTGCCTCACGCTCCGTGACCCGATCGTCCTCGCGACGATCCTGCGCGCCGGCATACCCATGCACGAGGGCATGCTCGAGGTGTTCGACCAGGCCCAGAACACCTTCATTTCCGCGTATCGCCACCACCACAAGGACGGCACATTCGAGATCAACCTCGAGTATGTCAGTTCGCCGCCGCTCGATGACAAGGTCCTCATCCTTTGCGACCCGATGCTCGCCACGGGGTCCAGCATCGTGCGGAGCCTGGAGGCCCTGCGGGAATACGGCAAGCCCGCCGAGATCCATATCGCGTCCATCCTCGCCTCGACCGCGGGTCTTGAATACGTCACGCTCGAATGCCCGGATGCCACGCTCTGGATCGGGGCGGAAGACGAGGAACTCACCGCCAAATCCTACATCGTGCCGGGCCTCGGCGACGCGGGTGACTTGGCCTACGGCGAGAAGACCTCGGAGATCGATTGATGAGGGACCGAATGGCCCGATTCCAGGTGTCGGATCACGTCATCCGGCGGCAATCCCTTCACATGGCATCGGGCGGTTAGCTAATGCGTTCCCGATAGTGCGGCCTTGCGCGACGTCGATCACCGGACCGACCTGGAAACACCCGCCCCGAAAAGGGCAAAGTCATAGCGGACGGGATCGGCAGGATCATAGTGCTTCAAGGCTTCCGTCAGTTCGACGGCGGCCCGCCAGTCATCCTGCTTCCTGAACAGAAGGCCCAGTTCACGCGCCACGCGGCTGACATGCACGTCGAGGGGCACGACGAGCTGGTCCATGCGGATGTTGCGCCAACGGCCAAAGTCCACGCCGCGGTCGTCGTGCCGGACCATCCAGCGGAGATACATGTTGATGCGCTTGCAGGACGATTTCCGCCAAGGTGCGGGAATATGCTTGCGCGTGCGCTCCATCACGTCGGGCCGTTCGAAAACCATGCGATAGAAGGCATTTAAGCCGCCTTCGGTAGTCTGGTCTTCAGGCCGGATGCCGGCCAGGAAGGCCTCTTCAAGGCTATCGTGGCGGCCATAGAAATCCTGTAGCACATGAATGAGGTAAAGGACGTCGTCCGGCTGCAACGTGCGGTGGCAAAAGTCCTGGAAGTGGTTCAGGTCGCGCGGCCGGTGTCCGCGGACGAAGTCGTACGGGGTTCCGTCCATGAGGTCCATCAGGGCGTTCGCCTTGCGGATGATTGTCGGCCGCTGCCCCCAAGCCATGATCGACGTGAACAGGCCGGCAATTTCGATGTCCTGTAAGCGCATGAACCGATGCGGCACGGCGATGGGGTCGTCCTCGATGAAGGCGGTGCGGTTATGCCTGTCGGCATTGGCATCGAGCCATTGCCTCAGCTTTTCGGACCGGACGTGAAACGTGCCCGGATCAGCTGTCAAGCCGCTGGCGAACTTCCTCGATCTCGTAGACCTCGACGATGTCACCGACCTTGATGTCGTTGAAGTTCTTGATCGTAAGACCGCATTCGAGGCCCGCCTTGACTTCCTTGACGTCGTCCTTGAAGCGCTTGAGCGTGCTGAGCTCGCCGTGCGCATTCTCCTTGGTCGGATAGATGACGATGCCGTCGCGGATGACGCGGATGTTGTTCTGCCGGCTGACCTTGCCCTCCAGCACGATACAACCGGCCACCGTCCCCACCTTGGATATCTTGAACACTTCCCGGATCTCGACCTGGCCGAGGATGCGCTCTTCCTTCGTCGGCTCGAGCATGCCCTCCACAGCGGCCTTGATCTCGTTGATGGCCTCGTAGATGATGGAATACAGCTTGATCTCGACGCCCTCCTTCTCGGCCAGCTTGCGGGCCGAAACGGACGGCCGGACCTGGAAGCCGATGATGATGGCATCCGAGGCCGATGCGAGCAGGACGTCGGACTCGACGATCTGGCCCACGGCCTTGTGGATGATGTTGACCTGGATGCTTTCGATCGACAACTTCTGGAGCGAATCCGAGAGGGCCTCGATCGAACCGTCCACGTCCCCCTTGACGATAAGGTTGAGTTCCTTGAAACTGCCGAGGGCAAGACGGCGTCCGATCTCGTCGAGGGAGATGCGCTTGCTGGCCCGGTTGGTCTGCTCGCGGGAGATCTGGGCCCGGTGACTGGCGACGGAGCGGGCATCCTGCTCATTCTCGTACTCGCGGAATTTCTCGCCAGCCTGCGGCGCGCCGCTGAGCCCGAGTATGAGTACAGGCGTGGAAGGACCGGCAGCCGTCACTTTCTTGCCGCGCTCGTTGAACATGGCCTTGACCTTTCCGCTGTACTCGCCCGACACGATGATATCGCCGATATTGAGCGTACCGTCCTGCACGAGCAGCTTGGTCACATAGCCGCGACCCTTGTCCAGCGAGGCTTCGATCACTGTTCCTGTGGCCATCCGCTGCGGATTCGCCTTGAGGTCGAGGATATCGGCCTCGAGGATGATCTTCTCGAGGAGTTCGTCAATGTTCTGGCCGGTCTTTGCCGAGATGTCGGACGACTGGATCTTGCCGCCCCAGTCCTCGACGAGGAGGTTCATCCGGGATAGTTCTTCCTTGATGCGGTTCGGATCGGCGCCCGGCTTGTCGACCTTGTTGATGGCGAACACGATGGGAACGCCGGCGGCCTGGGCGTGGCTTATGGCTTCACGTGTCTGGGGCATCACCGAGTCGTCGGCCGCGATGATGATGACGGCGATGTCGGTGATCTTCGCGCCGCGCGCCCGCATGGCGGTATAGGCCTCGTGACCGGGGGTATCGAGAAAGGTGATGCGCTTGCCGGGCTTCACCTCCAGTTCATAGGCGCCGATGTGCTGGGTGATCCCGCCGGCTTCGCCGCCGGCGACGTTGGCCTTCCGGATATAGTCGAGCAGCGAGGTTTTCCCGTGGTCGACGTGACCCATGACGGTGACGATCGGCGGACGCGGGATTTGGTTGGCCGGGTCGTCATCCTCCTCCTCCGTGTCGAAGATGATCGTATCCTCTGCGGAGATGAACTCCACTTCGAACCCGAATTCATTGGCGACCAGTTCGATGATCTCGGCGTCGAGCCGCTGGTTGATCGAGACGATCACGCCGAGGTTCATGCAGGTCATGATGACGCTGGCCACCTCGACGTTCATGAGGCTTGCGAGCTCGGAGACCGAGACGAACTCGGTCAGCTGCAGTTTCTTGTCGTCCATTTCGGACGCGAGCATCTCCTGGCGGTCGGCCTTGACCTGCCGGGAATCGCGGCGGATCTTCTGCCGCTTGCTCTTCCCGCCGGAAAGGCGGGCCATGGTCGCGCGGATCTGGTCGTCGATCTCCTTGCGGGTGACCTCCTTGCCGTCCGCGCCGGTCCGTCCGCGGCCGCGTGCAGCGCCGCCGGAAGCGGCCCAGTCCTTGAGTGCGCCCGGGCTCCCGATCGTATCGGACGACAGCTTGGTGCGCTTCCGCTTGCGTTTCTGTCCGAGGGCGGAATCGGACGATGCCACCGGTTGGGCTTCGCCGTCCTTCCGGCCCTTGGCAGGCGCCTTCTCGGCGGCCTTCTTGGGCTTCGAGGACTCGAACTTGTTGGTATCGATCTTGCCGAGGATCCGGAGTCCCTGGGGTTGGGGCGCCTCGGCCTTCATGACCGTTTCCTCTTCCTTCTCCACCACCAC
>CAYMLN010000211.1:0-5175 GCA_964391045.1 uncultured Saprospiraceae bacterium | reverse complement strand
TCCGTATGTGGTCGGCGAGGACGCCAACCACGGCAAATCCGTATGTGGTCGGCGAATCGCCGCCGCCTGCGGCTATGGCGACCAAAGGAAGACGCCAACTACGGCCAGCATGAGCGAAGGTCCCGATAGCTATCGGGACCGGGGTTGCAGACCCACAAACGCCCGCCAGGGCGAATGGGTCGCACACAATCGCCTTCGCTGCCTTACACAAGCCATCGCACGCTACGGCGATGAAACGGGGCCCTTTTTACGTCATGCCGAAGGCATGGTAAAAAGCGGGGCGGGCGCGGGTGGGCAACGACGCAAAGGAAAGTGAATCCGTATGTGGTCGGCGAGGACGCCAACCACGGCAAATCCGTATGTGGTCGGCGAGGACGCCAACCACGGCCAGAAGGGTTATCTCAGCAAAGTAATATTCTCGATGCGTTCTCCCCTTTCCCCCGTCGCCTGATCCGCATACACGACCCGCACCACAAACACCCCCGGATCCATCGCCTTGCCGCGGAAGGTGCCGTCCCACATGGCATCAGGTGAGGCGGCCTCGAAGAGGAGGTCGCCCCAGCGACTGAAGACGGACCAGGTGAATTCCGAGGTGCCGAAGGTTGTGATGGTAAAGAGGTCATTGGTGCCGTCGCCGTTGGGCGAGAAGACGTTGGGGATGTAGAGGAGGACCTTGTTTTCGACGCAAACGTTTCGGGATAATGTATCGGAGCAGCCGAGGGCGTTAGTGACGATCATCGTGATGGCGAATTCGCCGAACTGGGTGTATTCGTGAGCGAGGAGGGCGCCGGGGGCGAAGGGCTGTGGGGGCGAACCGTCGCCGAAGTCGATGAGGGCGTCGGTGTAGCCGGTGGAGAGGTCGATGACTTGGACCAGGTTCTCCACGATGTCGACGCAGGATTGGTTGGGGATGAGGGTGAAGTTGGCGCTGAGGGGCGGCGGACCAGGGATGACCATGTCGTATTCCTGGATGCAGCCACTGAAGAGTTCGACGACTTCAACGGGGTAGATGCCGGGGCGGCCTTCGAGGATGGTGCTTTCGAAGATCGTATCCAGTTGCCAATAAACCGCGTAGTTGTCGGGATGAGGCGGGATGATCTCGATGGAGCTGGTGTCGTCATAGCAGACGGCCGGACCGCTCACGATGTCGATGTCAAAGGGTTGGTGCACGAAGACGAGGGCCGAACCGGAGAATGGTTCCGAACAACCATCCGCGACGGTCACGGTGTAGGTCGTGGTCGTTTGCGGATAGACGATGTGGCTCGAGCCAAAACCCAGTCCCTGGTCCCAGGTGGCGCGCAGCGTGCCCGAACCGCCCGCTGCACTCACCGCGATGACGGCATTCTCGCCCTGGCAGATGGAGTCGGGTGGAACAAGTGTACCGGTGATCGGTGCGAGGACGCTGAAGTAGAGCCGGCGACTCGACGCGCAAGGGCCCGTGCCGCGCGTGTAAAAGAGTTCGTGTGTGCCTTCGCCCAGGAGGGACGGATTGAAGGCCGGCATGGACGGCACGCCGTTGATCGTAAAGGTTCCGCCCGGCGGCTGGATGTCGACCATGATGGTCGTGTCGGTGAAACAATACACCTGGCTCACGCCGCTTATGGTGACTTGTTCCCATAACAAGATCTCGACGGAGCCAACGGTCACGCAGCCGGACGGCGCGGTGTACGTGACAGGATGAATGCCGGGCGGCAACAGTTGCGGATCGAACAACCCGCTGAGCCCGTCGAGGAAACCCGCGCCCGACCATGTGCCGCCGGGCGGATCCGCCATGAGGATCGTGGCCGGACTCCGCTCGCAGAAGCTGTACACCGGGATCACGGCAAAGGGCTCGACCGCAATGGGAAAACTGTCGCGGCAACCGAGGGCGTCGAAGTACGCGTAGGCATTGCCCGGACCGGCAAGCGCCGGATTGAAATACCAGTCGCCGTTCCAGGCGAAGATGCCCGGACCGGAAAACACGCCATTGCCGGGATCATAGTCGAGGTGATCGTCTAATGCGATGGTGTCCGCCTCGAGGCAGAAATCAAGCGGCTCGAAGACATCCACGTGCGGATCGATAAGTGTGAGGCGAAATACGTCGGTGCAGCCGAAGGCCGAGAGTGTGTAATCGTAGTTGCCCGGGCCCAGCATGCTGATATCAAAGGCATTGTCTGCGGGGAGATACGTGCCCGGCCCCGTCCACGTGCCGGTGCGCGTGAGCGGTAGGATCGTCTCCTCGTCGCACAGCGTGATGTCAGGTCCCGCCCACAACTCCTGGATATAAACCTGCATGGTGTCCGTGCAGCCCTGCAGGGTGTAGACGTAGGTGTAGGTTTGATTTGGAGCCAGGATCCAGGGACGGATACGGCCGAGGATCGAATTGACGATGCCCGGTCCGCTCCAACGTCCGCCGTTGGGCATGCCCACGAGATCGAATTCAGCGGAGCTGCAGATGGTATCAACATCAGGCATGATAATGCCGGGCTCGACGTTGATGCGTTTCCACGCCACGCATCCGTTGGGCGCCGTGTAGCTGACCCAGAAGACGCCGGTCTGCAACGTACTGAAAACACCCTGCGGCGTGATATTCGGCCCGCCCCATTCGCCGCCGACGGGCGTGCCGCCGCCGACCTGAAAGTCCGGCGCGTTGAGACACGCGGCCTCGATGCTGCCGGCATTGACCGGCAGGATGTAGACGGTGTCCTTTGTCACACATCCATTGGGCGCCGTGTAGGTCACGATGTCCGTGTTGAGCACGTTCGACGAACTCCAGCGCCAGAATTGATATCGCCCGGCAGCCTGCAGGTTTTCCGGTATGATGGATGAGGTGTATAAACCACCCGGCAGGCTCGAGGTGTAGAAATGATCGCCAGCGCTCGAGCAGATCGTGTCCTGGATGGGGTTAAGGATGACGGGAATCTCGAGCGGTTGGTAGGTATAACTTGCCGTGGCCGTCTGCCCGCTCGTCGGGTCCGTCACGGTGATCGAGATCAGTGTGGAAACGTCGGTGCAGATGTCGACTTCCGGTTGATTGACCGGCGTATGGCTCCAGGCAAAGGCGTAGTTGACGCCGGGTTCAGCACCGATCACGGTCGCGCGCACGCGACCGCAATCCCCGGAACATGCATCGTCGACGAGGTCGATCACGACCTGGAAGGGACAATTGGTCAGCGCGAAGACGACGTTGGCACCGATGTCATGCCATTCGCCACAGGCGTCCTGGATCGCGCCATTGAAGAGCAGGCGGTACGTGCCGGGCAGGGACAACGGGCTGGCGAAGATCACTTCGAAGCGTTGTCCGGGTTCACCGGGCATGCAGTCGAGCGGGATGATCTGCGCGATCGACGGACCACCCGGTCCGAGGATCGTGAATTGCCCCGGCGTCAGCTGGTCGCAGTCGACCGGCGCGTCGAATTCGAAGATGATGCTCGACATCGGGCATTCGAGCATGCTCACGACGGACAGCAGGGGCGGCTCGGGTTCGTCGATCTCGACGGTCCAGTCGAGAGACCAGCCGGCCGCGACGATGTTGTCGTCGCTCGTGAAGTGGAACGTCACGCATCCGCTCGTGGCCACGAGGACCGGAGGCGGCTGGATCGTGCCGGTGAGCATAGCGAGGACCGGCGAGCCGGCATTTGGCCCGTCATAGACGGTGAGCACGTCGTACGTCTCCTCGACGGCGAAGAAGTTGAAGTTGATGATGATCTCGTCGGCGTTGTCGACGCAGATGGTAAACGTGTAGTCTTCGTTGTGGTTGTACTGCCCGGTCTCCGGCCCGTTGTCGCTGTCGGTCAGCGTACCCTCGCAGTCGTGGACCAGCGCGTTCTGCATTACATAGAGCGGCTGCGCATGGCCGGTCCATGCGTACAGCATGCCGCCCAGGACCATGCCCAGCATAAGGATCATTCGCATACGCGTCGTGTGTGCCGTCATTTAGTCCCGCGTGATGGCGATGAGTTTCGTCTCGAGCAGGTTGCTCTCATTCCCCGCCCGGTCGATCATCTTGATCTCAAAGCGCGTCTGCTCGACGGCCCCGTTGCCAAACAGGAAGAGGCTGGGGAATTCGATGTTGAGCTGTCCCTTGATGGGCACGTTGGCGTCCGGCGGGGCGAGCGGGCCGACATAAAAGGCATCGAAGGTCGCGAGCCGGATGTCGCGGACAAACAGCGCGTATTCCTCAGGATTTGGGAAGCCGAGGTCGCCGTCCCCGTCCTTGTATGCGATCGTGATGACCAACACGTCCTCGTACTGCCGGATGGTGTCATGCGACAAGCTGACAAGTTCGATCGCCGGGACATCGGAGAAGGCGTGCTCGCTTTCCTTGTCGCAGCCCCAGAGCAGGAGCAGGGCAAGGCCGGCGACCAGGCTACTGCGCCCAGCGGAACGACATGTACCGCTTGATGTAGAAGATGCCATTGTCTGTCGGGATTTCCGTGACGGGGTGGGTCTGGTCCTGCACATAGACCCTGAAATACCATTGGTCGGGGTCCGGGCCAAGTTCAGCCACCGGGTCGATGTCCACATAATGCGAGTACCGGACGAGCGTGCCGTAGAAGCCGCGCTCAGTAACAGGTACGGCAAGCACTTGCAGCGACCGTTCGATCGCCCCGGTGAAATCGTCGGGATTCGTCGAGAAGGCGATGCGGTTATAGGTAAAATCTACCGGGTCCATCGCCTCGTGATCGAAGGCGAAGATGAGTCGCACCGGACTGCTGACCTTGGCCACAAGCAGCGGGCCCGTGCCGCCTTCGCGGACGACGAGCTCGTCGATGTATCGGGCGGCGGCGCCGAGTAATTGCGGAGCCGGCGAGGTGATGTCGCGCACGTTGCCCGTGATGTCCGGCGCACCGTTGGCGATCCATGTGCGGATGTTCTCGATGTACTGGGCTTGCTTCGCAGGCCAGTCGGAACCCGGGTCGACCTGGATGGGCATGGCCGGGGTAAGGAGATTGTTGAGTCGCGCCATGAGCACCGAGCGCTGCGGGTTGAAGGGCTCGACGCGGTAGTCGTAGTTGCCGTCGTTCTTGATCGGCACCTGGTACACGAGCGTGTTGTACGTGCTCTCGAGTGTGCGGTAGTCGGGCTCGAACGTACCGTCGTGGCAACCGGAGTTGGCGCAGGTGGGCTTCAGGATGTTCTGGTAGATCCCCGCGATCGAGTTGGGCTCGGGATCGATGATCTCGAGCTTCACCG
>CAYMLN010000210.1:0-5187 GCA_964391045.1 uncultured Saprospiraceae bacterium | reverse complement strand
CTGCGCGAGGAGGGCAAAGAGCCCCTTGAGGTACTTCGCTTTCAACTCGGCCCACTTGATCCGGGCGCCGAAAAAACTTTCCTGCCGTTTGTTGAGCAGGAAGACCGAGCTCTCCCCGATGGAGAATCGCTCTTGCTCGGCATCCAGCAGGCGGCCGTAATTATCGATCCGGCCGGCTTCAACCTCCACTTGCGCGGCAAGCAAGCGGACCTCCTGCCAGGCTGCCTGAGCCTTGTTGAGGAGCACATTGCGCTTGTCCTGCAGGGCAAACGTCGCCATCTCCTGCTTGATGCCGGCGCGTTCGGCATCCGCCCGGGCCTCGCGAAAGGTCAACGGCATCGAAAGGTCGAATCCCCATTTGTAATTGGCCACGTCATAAGCCGGCCAAAAGTCGTCGGGACGCGGGGTCAGGAGGGGATAGTATTTCACTTTCAGCTTGGGCAACAGCTTCTGCTCCTTGAGGCGCAGGTCGAGGGCATACTGGTCGATACT
Organism: uncultured Saprospiraceae bacterium; assembly: GCA_964391045.1. Lineage (GTDB taxonomy): Bacteria > Bacteroidota > Bacteroidia > Chitinophagales > Saprospiraceae > Opimibacter. Next base: position 4,695 of record CAYMLN010000210.1, on the reverse strand, counting down.
GAGTTGCTTGGCCACCACTTCCGGGTGGCCGTCAACCAACGCAGGGATGTCTTCTTCTGCAGGCATCGGGATGCGGGCGGGATCGACGGCGACCGGGCGCAGACCGGGTTGGAGTTCAGCGGGTTGGCCGTCGAGCCACAAGAAGGACTCCAAGGCCTGGCGTGCCTTGATGCGTTCGCGGTCATAGGCCTGTAAGGCCACCTGCTGGTCCTGGACGATAAGATATGCCTCCAGGGTGTCGATCGCGGGACTGGCGCCCTGGCGCCAGGTCTCGAGCGTGGCGAGATAATAATCCTGGGCCCGTTGAAGGTTCTCCCCGACGACGCCGAAAGCCTCCTCGGCGGCCTGCCAGTCGGCATAGGCATCCAGCGCCTGTTGCAGGATCTCATTGAGGAGCCGGGTACGCTCGGCCATCGCCATGTCCGCAAAGACCTGCGCCTGCCGGCGGGCGGTACGGCGTTCGTCGGTGATCAGGCCCTGCAGCAGGTTGGCCTCGATGCCGACAGCCCACAGCCCCGCATCATCGGTCCGCTCCTCAGGATTGACGTACGTGCCGGTATTCATCTGGTAGCCGGCGGCCAGGTCTACGCCCAGCCAGGTCGGGACACGCAGCTTTCCCTCGGCATGGCGGTAATAGTGGGTACCGTCCAGGTACTTGTCCCCCCACATGCCGGAAAGCTGCGGATCGAAACCGGCCCGGCCGGCCAGCCGCTCGGCCGCGGCGACCCTGTTTTGAAGTTCCGCCTGCCGCACGACCGGATGATGGCGGAGGATCAGGCCGACATACTCTTCCGACGACAGCTGGTTCGTGTCAACCTGGGCCATGAGTGTACCGATGCCGCCGACGAGCAGCACGAACAGCATTTGGATAGACCTGATCGCGCGTCCGGCGCCCCGATCCAGCCTGTGTCGTGTGAACCGGGTCGTCATTTCACGGAGCGTATGGGCGCTTTCTGCTTGATCAGGTCCTGCTGCTGCTCCTCGACAGACCGATAAAAGTCGGGTGGGAAGCCGTTCAACTGCCGCCAGACCTCATACCAGATGGGCACGTCCTTGAGCAGGATGAAGGCCCGCACCCCGGCGCCGACGCGCAGGAAATGCGGCCATTGCTTGCCGACCTGCTCCTCGCGGATCAGCACCCGGTACATGCCATTTTCGCTGATGAATTGGTCGATGGCGAAGATCTCGCCGGGAAACGTTCCCGTGGACATGTCGGGCCAGCCGCGCAGCACAAGGGCCGGCCATCCGTCAAACTGGATGCGGACGCGGTCGTTGATGCGGAGCAGGGCAAGGTCGTTTGGCCGCACGTAGATCTCGACCGCCAGGTCGTATGCCGCGGGCATGATCGTCACGATGTCGGATCCTTCCTTGATGATCTCGCCGATGCCCGACTGGATCGCCTTTGTCACGTAGCCGTCCTGCGGCGCCGTGACAAAGTAATATTGCTGGCGCTCCTGGTAATTGCGCAGTTCGTTGCGCAGCTTCGACGATGACGCGGTGGCCTTCAGGCCGTCGGAGCGCGCAGTTAGGATCTCCGAACGCGACTTGGCGAGCTTGTCCGCGTAATCGTTCTCTACGGCGGGCAACTCGAGCCGGAGGTTGAGCAGTTCGTTGCGCGTCACGAGCAACTTATTCTCCTGGACGACCACTTTCGCGCGCGCTTCCTGTGCCTTGAGACGTGCGGCTTCCAGTTCGGTCAGCGAGCGCAGCCCCTTGGCATAAAGCTCTTCCGCCCGGATGAGCTGCGCATCGGCGATGCCTTGTTGGGTGAGGTTGGCTACCAGGTCGATGCTGTCGCCTGTGATCTTGTTGAGTGTCTGCCGGATCTTGTTCTTCGTCTGCGCCAGCTTGAGGTCGCGCGCCTGGAGGAGGGCGTCGTACTGCTCTTCCAGCGAGAGCGCCTTCCCGCCATACGTATCCGCTGCTTCGGAGGTGGCCGTCAACTGCTCCTCTGTACGCTGGACGAGTTCCGGGTCGAAATATTCGGCCTTGACTTCCGTAATGTGCAGGATGGTATCGCCCTTGTGCACGAAGTCGCCTTCGCGAACATACCACCGCTCCAGGCGTCCCGAGATGACCGACTGGATCGCCTGGGGCTTCTGGTCCGGGCGCAACGTGGTCACATAGCCTTTGCCCTGGATGTTCTGTGTCCATGGGAGGAACATCGCGGCAATCATTATAACGAGCAGCCCGGCCGAGACATAGAAGGCGAATCTCCGGTGCGTCCTCGCGTCGAGCGTCCGGAACGTTGCGAACTCGCTCGTCCGGATAAACTGATAGACGCTGTTGGCCGAGATGTTGATCATGACAGGGGCGGGTTGGAGGATGAATCCGCGTTCAGCCGGATGATGTTGGTCGCCTTCTCGGTCCAGCCCGGACCTTCCGGGACGACCACGACGGTCCACGGCTTGGCGGGATCCATGATGTAGTCGATGACGCGCTGCCGCTCCTCCTGCTTGAACGACACCAGGGGATCCTCGATCAGCAGCAGGCGCGGCTTGCAGGCCAGGGCGCGGGCGATCAGCGCCCGCTGCATGACGCTGCGCGGCAATCGGCGGCCACCCGGGTCGACCGGGGTATGCAGTCCCTTGGGCTGCGTGTTGAGATAATCGTCGAGCCCGACGATGTGGAGGATCTTTTCCAACTCGGCCGGGTCTACCTGGTGGTCCATGGTGATATTCTCGAGGAACGTGCCTTCGAACATCTGCTTCGACGGATAGTAATACCCGATCTGGCTGAAGAGCGCTTCCTTGTTGTACCGCGAGATCGGCAGTTGCTGGATGGTCAGTTCCCCGCGACTATGTTCATACAAGCCGGCCAGCACGCGGAGCAGCGTGGTCTTCCCTGCCCCGCTGTCGCCCTCGACGACGACCTTGTCGCCGGGCCGGATGTGAAACGACAGGTCATGCAGGACCGGACGGGGCTGGTCGGGATAGCCAAACGCCAGGCCCTCGGCCCGGATGGCGAGGCCGCCTGCCGATCCGTTGGGTTCCACGCCGTCCGTATCATCGAGTCGGAGGTCGGTCACGAAACCGATCTTCTCAAGCGCCGTGAGCACGTCGAAGATCGTCTCGAATACGCGGATGATCTTTTCCAGCGAGTTGATGATCAAGATGATAATGATCTCCGCGGCGACGAACTGGCCGATGTTCATCTGCTCCTGGAACACCAGGACGCCGCCGAGGATGAGCAGGGCGGCCGCGACGATGATCTTAAAGCCGATGAAATATTGGGCCTGGCGGACGAGGACATGGAAGTGACTCTCCCGGGCCTCGATATATGCGCTGGATATCTCATCCGTCCGCCGGAGATGCAGGCCGGACGTCGTCCGCAACTTGAAGCTCTTTTGCGTGCGGGCCATTTCTTCCAGCCAATGCGCGATGCGGTATTTGTGCGTGCTTTCCTTCAGGCTCGTCTTGAGTCCCTTCGGTCCCGTCACCGAATAGATCGCCCAGATGACGAGGAAGAAAAGGATACCGAGCAGGATGAAGACGGGGCTGTAGATCGTCAGCAGGATCAACCCGAAGATGACCTGGAAGGCGGACAGCGAGAAGTCGATCAGGATCTTCGGCAATCCTTTCTGGATGGTCAGGGTGTCGAAGAACCGGTTGACCAATTCGGGGGCATGCACATCATCAAGCTCGGACAGGCTGATCCGGGGCACCCGGTAGGCGAAGTCGAAGGCCGAACGAACGAAGATGTGCTGCTGGATGTCCTCCACGACCCGCATCTGCAGGATCTGCAGCAGGCCGGTGATGGCGATGCCGACCAGGACGAAGAGGACCAGGACGAGCCAACCCGTGGAGATCTCGCCGGTCTGCAGGAAATTGATGATCGCCTGGATGCCCAGCGGAAGAGACAGGTTGACCAGCCCGATCAGGATCGCGTAAAAATATATCTGGCGGAGCTCGACGCGGAAGGGCTTGAGGAGCGACCAAAATCGGCTGACGGGCGTATACGACATGTCGGGGTCGGCAATCGGTTAAACGTCCGGAGAATGCCGGTTCGTGGCTAAACAACGCACCGGGGAGATAGTTCACGTCGGGCAGGCGCTTGCCGCGGATCAGGGCATTGCCTGGACGGCCACACTGAAGCGCCGGGCCAGGTCCTCGATGTCGTCCCGACGGGCGAGCTGCTCCAGCCACTCGGCCGGGATTTGCCCGGTGCCGTAACAGATGCCGGCCAGGGCGCCCGTGACGGCGGCCGTCGTATCCGTATCCTCCCCGAGGTTGACCGCACGAAGCACGGCATCCCGATAATTATCCGTGGTCAGGAGGCACCAGAGCGATGCCTCGAGGGTGTGCAGGACGTAGCCGCTGCCGCGTATACGCCCTTCCGGCTGGTCGGCCAGCGCGCCGCTCATCAACCGGCCGAGCAGGGCGATCTCCGCGGCATCGCCGATCAGAACGGGCAGGCTCAGGCGCATTTCGTCCTGCAATTGGCGGTATGCGGCGAACTTGTCCAGGCCATCCATCAGCAGGCGGGCGTATTCAACGTAGTAGAAGCAGGCCATTGCCGACCGGATGTGGCCGTGCGTGACCGATGCGGCACGCCGGACGAGCCTGAAGCGCTCGGGGATGGTCTGCCCGTCGAACCAGAACGCCAGGGGCGATATCCGCATCAGGGCCCCGTTGCCATTGGACGCCTCGCGGTCCGGCCCGGACGGGATCTTCGCCGCGTCCTCCCCGGTGACGG
>CAYMLN010000209.1:987-5190 GCA_964391045.1 uncultured Saprospiraceae bacterium | reverse complement strand
TCCGCAAGCGCCTGCTGGAGTATGATGATGTGATGAACAGCCAGCGCGAGGCCATCTACAAGAAGCGCCAGCACGCCCTCGAAGGCGCCCGCCTCGCCCTCGACATCAACACGATGTTCATGTCGATCGCGGAGTCCGTCGTCGAGCGCGCCAAGGACAACAACAGTTACGACATGTTCCTCCAGGAGAGCATGACCGCCCTGGGAATCGCACCCGAGATCGACGAGGATACCTTCCGCGGCAAGAGCGCGGAGGCCCTGGTGGAGATCTTCCAGGACCAGGTGCATGCCCAGTACGAAGGCAAGCGGCGGAAGATCACCGAGGTCATCATGCCCGTCGTGCGCAACGTCTACGCCACGGAAGGCCATCGCTTCCGGCGCATCGCCATCCCGTTCACCGACGGCCGCAAGAATCCCCTGCCCGTCGCTGCCGAATTGAAGGAGGCGATCGACTCAAACGGCCGCACCATCATGCTCGACATCGAGAAGGCCGTCACGCTGTCCCTCATCGACGACCACTGGAAGGAACACCTGCGGAACATGGATGAGCTCAAGGAGTCCGCCCAGGCCGCCTCCTTCGAGCAGAAGGATCCGCTCGTCGTCTATAAGATGGAAGCCTACGCACTCTTCGAGAACCTCATCTTCCGGGTCAACCAGGATGTCTGCGCGTACCTGAGCCGCGGCCAGCTGCTCATCGCCGGCCCCGACGAGGTGCGCGAGGCCCGCGCCCCGAAGACGGACCTCAGCCGCGTGCAGACCAGCCGCGCCGAGGACGTCGCCCGCCAGGCCGCCGCTGCCGCCAGCCGCCGGCCCGAGGTGGCCGTCGAGACGGTCAAGCGCGAAGAACCGAAGGTGGGCCGCAACGATCCGTGTCCCTGCGGCAGCGGAAAGAAATATAAACAATGCCACGGACGTTAGCCTGAACGGCGACGCCCGGTCCGACCGGCCAGGCGCGCCCCTAAGCCATCCCGCATGTCAAGCAAAGTCTCGATCCTCGTCACCGGCGGCGCCGGCTTCATCGGCTCGCACGTCGTGCGCCGACTCGTCAACCGGTATCCGCACTATCACATCATCAACCTCGATGCGCTGACGTACGCCGGCAACCCCGACAACCTCGCAGATGTCCAGGGCGCGGCGCACTACACCTTCATCAAGGGCGACATCACGGACCTGGCCCTCGTGCGCAGCCTGATGGAGACCCACGACGTCAACGGCGTCATCCACCTCGCAGCCGAGTCGCACGTCGACCGGTCCATCGAGGACCCGCTCGCCTTTGTGCGGACCAACGTGCTCGGCACATCGACGCTCCTGGAGGCCGCCCGCGGCTACTGGAAATCGAAAGGCATCGAAGGCCGGTTCTACCACGTCTCGACCGACGAGGTGTACGGCGAACTGGGCGCGACGGGGTATTTCACCGAGGAAACGCCCTACGCGCCGCGCAGCCCCTATTCCGCATCCAAGGCAGGCAGTGATCACATGGCCCGCGCTTACTACCACACCTTCGGCCTCCCGGTCGTGATCAGCAATTGCAGCAACAACTACGGCCCCAACCAATTCCCGGAAAAGCTCATTCCCCTGATGATCCACAACATCCGGAAAGGCCTGCCGCTGCCGGTCTACGGCGACGGCACCAACGTCCGGGACTGGCTGTATGTGGAGGACCACGCCGAGGCGATCGACCTCATCTATCACCGGGGCCGCATCGGGGAAACCTACAACATCGGCGGGGGCAACGAATGGCCGAACATCGACCTCGTGCGCACGCTGTGCAAGCTCATGGACGACAAGGCCGGCCGCCTGCTCGGCACATCCGAGGAACTCATCCGCTTCGTCAAGGACCGGGCCGGCCACGACCGCCGGTATGCGATCGATTTCAGCAAGCTCACGCGCGAACTCGGCTGGACGCCAGCCACGGATTTCCGCGAGGGCCTGTCGAAGACCATCGACTGGTACCTGGACAACGAAGAATGGGTTCGCCGGGTCACAGACGGCTCTTACCGTGACTATTACGCGCGGCAATACAGCGAACGGTAAGCCGATCCTGTCCCAGAAAACACAACTTTGCCGGCGTTGTCGTTGTTTTGCGGAAAACGACAAAACGCATGAAACCGTATTACGGCATTTTTCTCCTGATCGTCCTGCTCGCTTCCTGTAAGCCCAAGGACGAAACCGCTTCCGAATCCGCCACCACGGCCGACACGACAGCTATCGCCCCGTCGGACATCCCGGTCCTGAAACGGGTGTGGGAAACCCCGACCTCGCTGACGACCGCCGAGAGCGTCCTGTTTGACGAAGCCAACAACATCCTCTATGTGTCCTGTATCGGCGGCGTTCCGCCTACACAGAAGGACAAGGACGGGTTCATCGCGATGGTGAGCACGGACGGCAAGATCATCACCGAGAAATGGGTGACCGGCCTGAGCGCGCCGAAGGGCATGGGCCTCCTCGGCACCACGCTCTTTGTCACCGATATTGACCGCCTGGTCGCCATCGACACCAAGACCGGCAAAGTGATCAAATCCTATGACGTGAAGGGCGCCGAGTTCCTCAACGACGTGACCACGACGGCCGACGGGATCGTCTACTTCACCGACTCGAATACGTCGACGGTCTACAAGCTCGCGATGGACAAGATCGAGACGGTCCGGGCGGACACGACCCTGGGCGGAACTAACGGCATCACGCTGTTTGACGGGAAACTGTATCTGCCGACGTTCATGTCCGGCCAGGTCCACCGCATGGATCCGACGACGGGCACGTCAGAGAAGATCGCCGACGGCATCCCCGGCGGCGACGGGATCGAGCGCTTTGGCAACGGGTTCCTCGTCTCGAACTGGAACGGTGAAGTGTATTACCTCAGCGATGACGGCAAGGTCACGGAGATCCTCGACACGCAGGAAGCCAAGCTCAACGCAGCGGATATCGAGGTACTGCCCGGCCGCGCCCTCCTGCTCGTGCCGACCTTCTTCGGCAATACGGTGACGGCCTATGAAATGACGATCCCGATGTGATGATCCATCCAACCTGTCGGTATCCGGCAGGCAGAAATAAAAAAGGTGCCCCGAAAAGGCACCTTTTTTATTTCACGCGGGACAGCATTGTCCGGGCATCACTTGATCATGTTCTTGAAGCGCGGCCGCTTGGGCGTGATGTCGCCGAGCCGCTTCTTCTTGGCCTCTTCGTAGTCCTGGAAGTTGCCTTCGAAGAACACCACTTCGCCCTCGTCCTCGAAGGAGAGGATGTGCGTCGCGAGGCGGTCGATAAACCAACGGTCGTGCGAGATCACAAGTACGCAGCCCGCAAAGTTTTCCAGCGCCTCTTCAAGGGCGCGGAGCGTGTTGACGTCGATGTCGTTGGTCGGTTCGTCCAGGAGCAGGACGTTGCCGCCCTCGCGCAGCGTGATGGCCAGGTGCACGCGGTTGCGCTCCCCGCCGGACAACACGCCGATCTTCTTCTGCTGGTCCGCCCCGGTAAAGTTGAACTTGCTGATGTATGCGCGGACATTGACTTGCGAGCCGCCAACGGTGATGAGCTCGTTGCCGCCGCCGACGACCTCATACACGGTCTTGTCGGGATGGAGGTCCTGGTGCGCCTGGTCCACATAGCTCAGCTGGACCGTGTCGCCGATCGTGATCGTGCCGCTGTCAGGCTTCTCCTGGCCCATGATCATGCGGAACATGGTGGACTTCCCGACGCCGTTCGGGCCGATGATACCCACGATGGCGTTCTTCGGCACCTTGAAGGAGAGGTTGTCGATCAGCACGCGATCGCCGAATCCCTTCGTCACGTGGTCAAACTCGATGACGACGTCACCGAGGCGCGGACCGGGCGGAATGAAGAGCTCGAGCTTGGCTTCGCGCTCCTTGATCTCCTCGTTGCGCAGTTGGTCGTAGGCGTTGAGACGGGCCTTCCCCTTCGCCTGGCGAGCCTTGGGCGCCATGCGGATCCATTCCAATTCGCGCTCGAGGGTCTTCTTGCGCTTGGACTCGGTCTTCTCCTCCTGCTCCAGGCGTTTGGATTTCTGCTCCAGCCAGGAGGAATAGTTGCCCTGCCAGGGAATGCCTTCGCCACGGTCGAGCTCGAGGATCCATCCGGCGACATTGTCGAGGAAATAGCGGTCGTGCGTGACCGCGATGACCGTGCCCGGGAAATTCTGCAGGAACTGCTCCAGCCACAGGACACTCTCCGCGTCGAGGTGGTTGGT